>NZ_JHUS01000029.1:0-201003 GCF_000691465.1 Geobacillus sp. CAMR5420 | reverse complement strand
TCATTGGGCATTACCTTTTCTGTATTTGCTCCCAATGATGCTGTTGTTGCAACCACTCGCGAACATGGGTGCTGTGTGAAGATAAGGGAACGGTAAACGAATCGCCGTCGCTTTGCAGCAATTCAATATCCC
The DNA here is from genome assembly GCF_000691465.1 of Geobacillus sp. CAMR5420. NCBI lineage: Bacteria > Bacillati > Bacillota > Bacilli > Caryophanales > Anoxybacillaceae > Geobacillus > Geobacillus sp. CAMR5420. The sequence goes on along the minus strand of NZ_JHUS01000029.1, from coordinate 200,871 downwards.
CCTGCCATGTGCTCCCCCCGCGGATGATGTCCTCCACCGGCTCATTCCACAAATCTTGTTTGAGCGCCTGGACAAACGACTCAATCTCCTTCGGATCGGCAAGCACAACCTCTGCCCGCCCGGTTTCCACATTTCGGATAGTCACCTGACGGATCGGCGCATAGCCGCTTGGGCGACGCAACAAATAATATTGCTGCTTATATTCTTTTGAGCCCATGATGCGCTGAAAATACAGCATGTACGGTTCAATCGGCACTTCGTAGCGGCGGAGGAGACGCGTGCCGTCTTTGAGCACATACCCGATCACAATCGGCCGGACGTTGCCAAAACGTGACGGGAGCGGCTGATCGTGCACAAGCGTACAGTTGCTCGTAAAAATCCGCCATTTGCCGAATCGTCGCGTGCGGAAAAAAGTAGACAAAGTCTGGCAAAAATAAAATTCGCTGCTTCACTTGAACGTTTTCCCACAACTCCAAATATTTTACTCACACGGAGGAAGAAAAAAGAGAGGGAGGCCCCTCTCTTTTACCGGGTGATTATTTTTGTTGGACCAGCTTGACCATCATGTTGGCAAGGGCGTGCTGCTCTTTTTCATCCGCAACGCTCCAAAGATCAGCGAGCACCCGTTCTTCCGGGTTTTTCGGGTCGACGTGTTTCGCCAAATAATCCCCGATTTGGTAAGCGACATCTGTGATCACTTGCTGAGTCAATCCTTGCTGTTGCGCTTGTTCTAAACGTTCCGCCAAAAAGTCTTTCCATTGTTCAAAGTTATCCAGTACCGACATGTCAATCCCTCCTTGTTGAATGTTTCAAGGATAGTTTGCCTGCCGAACCGGAAAATATACGTTCAACAATACCAGCCGCCGTTGACGGAAATGACTTGGCCGGTGATATACGAAGCGGCATCAGACAGCAAAAACGCCACCGTTTCCGCCACCTCATCCGGGGTGCCGAGCCGGCCGGCTGGAATTTCGTCAGTGAGCGCTTCTAGCTCCTCAGGACGAAACACCCGCAGCATATCGGTATCAATCGCCCCCGGTGCAACAGCGTTGACGCGAATGCCGCTTGGGGCAAGCTCCTTGGCCAGCGCCTTGGCAAACGCGTTCTGCCCTCCCTTTGTCATCGAGTACACCGCCTCGCATGAAGCGCCGCACAATCCCCAAATCGAGGAAATGAACACAATATGACCGCGCTTTCTCGCCACCATTGATGGGGTCAGCCTTTTGATGAGCAACGCCGGGCTTGTCATGTGAAGCCGCACCATCCGCTCGATTAATTCATCGTTCATGTCGGTCAACAATCCGTAATAGCTTGCACCGCTGTTGTAAACGATGGCATCAACCGGGCGATCGATTTGCGAAACGAGCTTTTCCACCCCATCCAGTGCCGACAAATCGGCCTCAATCGGCACAATATGCACATCGTTAAGCTCTTCTTTCAGCGCTTCAACAGGCGCCCGTCGCCGATAGTAATGAAGAAAAAGTCCGTACCCCTCCCGAGCGAGCACACGGGCGATGCTTTGTCCGATGCCTCCAGAGGCTCCCGTGATCAAGGCGTAGCGCATGAAACCATCCTCTCCTTTTTGCCGCAAAAAAGCATCCTTCTCAGGAAGGATGCCTTATTGCCCTTTTGGAACGACTTCGCAAACCGCGATTTGCGAATCGCGGAAGCAAGAAGAGGCAACCGCCGCGATATCGTCCATGGCAAGGGATGAAAGCGCCGGCAAAATGTCAAACAAGTTGGATCCGTAAAACGCGTAGCGCGTAAACTGGTTGGCGATGTATTCCGGCGAGTTGAGCGCGCGCAAAAAGGCGCCGATTTTTTTCTTTTTCACCCGTTCAAATTCTTCCTTTTTTATAGTCTCCGCGGCAAACGACAGCAGCACCGTTTGAATTTCCGAAGCGAGCCGTTCAGCGTCCCTTGTATCGCCGCCGATCAACGCGAAGCCGAACCCGCGCTCTTCTGTATAATCGTACATAAATGTATCATCGATCAATCCTTCGCGGTACAGCCGTTCATAATGCGGCGAGCTTTTTCCAAACAAATAGTCCAATGCGACGTGGAAGGCAAGCTCATGCCGAAGTTTTTGTTCGCCGGCTTCAGGAACGGACGGCGCTTTGATGCCGACAAAGCATTTGTTCGTCTGCACATGCATCGGAATCACTTTTTTCTTTTCCGCTACTGCGCTCGGTTCTTCATACGCAAACCGCTTCACTTCCGGGGCTTGCGGGAACGACTTTTTCGCCTGGTTGTCGCGGATTTGCTGCATGATTTTTTGTTCATCGACCGGGCCGACGACAAACAAAAGCATGTTGCTCGGGTGGTAAAACGTTTCGTAGCACTCATACAGCAACTCTTTCGTAATTTGGGCGATCGATTCAACTGTGCCGGCGATGTCGATTTTGACCGGATGGTTGTGATACATGCTTTCGATGGCGCCGAAATAGACGCGCCAGTCTGGGTTGTCGTCGTACATCCGGATTTCCTGGCCGATGATCCCTTTTTCTTTTTCCACTGTCTTGTCGGAAAAGTACGGGCTTTGCACAAAATCGATCAACGTTTCCAAGTTTTTCTCGACGTTGTCGGTGCTTGAGAACAAATAGGCGGTGCGGGTGAACGTCGTAAAGGCGTTCGCCGAGGCGCCTTGTTTGCTGAACTGCTGAAACACGTCGCCGTCTTCTTTTTCAAACAGCTTATGCTCCAAAAAATGGGCGATGCCGTCCGGAACGCGCTTCATCTCCGTTTTACCGAGCGGGACGAACTGGTTGTCGACCGAACCGTAGTTCGTGGTGAATGTCGCATACGTTTTGTTGAATCCTTTTTTCGGCAAAATGTACACGTCAAGGCCGTTGTCCATTTTTTCATAAAACAGCTCTTCGTGCAACGTCTCATACACCCGTTTTTCCATCTTCCGTCGCCTCCATTCCGGTCAAAAAGTACACCGTATCAAGCTCCACCTTGTCAGCGGCGCGCACCACATCCTCGCGCGTCACTTGATCGGTGCCGGCAATCCATTCATCGATCGGGCGCTTTCGCGTTGAGACGACGTTATGGTACAACACCTCCACAAGCCCGCGCGGCGTATCGAGCGTCTCAAGCAGCTGGTTGCGGATGACCGCTTTCGTCTGCGCCATTTCTTCATCTGTGAAATCGCCGTTTTTCATCGCCTGCATTTGCTCATCGATGATGCGGCGCGCCTTCTCATAGTTGGCCGGTTCAATGCCGGACATGACCATAAGCAGCCCTTTATGGCTCTCAAGCCTTGAGGCGGCATAATAGGCAAGGCTTGCCTTCTCGCGGACGTTGATGAACAGCTTCGAATGGGAAAAGCCGCCGAAAATGCCGTTAAACAGCTGCAAGGCGTAATAATCGTCATCTTCATACGTCACATTTGTCCGATAGCCGATGTTGAGCTTTCCTTGCTTCACGTCTTGCCGCTCGATGACTTCGCGAACTTCCCCTTGCGGCTTGACAGAAACCGACGATGCGCGCTCCCGCTTTGGACGATCCGGCAGAGAAAAACGCTGCTTCACCGCATTGAGCACCGCCTCTTCAGCCACGTCGCCAATGACATATAGATCCAGCTCATCCTCGGCCAGCGCTCGTTCATAATAGCGATACAGCCCCTCCGCCGTGATGCCGTCCACGTCTTCAAGCTCGCCGTTTGGAGAGAGGGCGTACGGTTCGCCTTTGCACATTTCTTCTACAAGGCGCATGTTCGCATAGCGCATTTTGTCATCATACACCGCCTGAATGCGTTGACGGAGCGCCCGCTTTTCCTGCTCAACAATGTCAGTGACAAACCGGCCGTCATCAAGCGCCGGGCGGAACAGAAGATCGGCCAAGAACTGAAACGCTTTCGCAAGAAGCGGCGTTTGCTCCGGCAAAAATCGTTCATTGGCGACATCGATGCGAATCGTCATGATATGATGTTCGCCTTTTTTCGTTAAATCGACGTTCAGCGTCGCCCCATACAGTTCATCCAAATAGGTGCGCAGCGCCTTAACGCTCGGATAGTCGGCCGTGCCGCTTTGCAAGACGTATGGCAAAAGCGCGCGCAGCGTGACCGTCTCTTTAGCAAGAGGGGCCTTCATTTTCCAAACGATCGTGTTCGTTTTGTACTTATCGGTCGAAATCGTATGGACGCGAACCGGTCCGACCGCTGTGACTTTTTCGTCGACCAATCCAACTCCTCCTTACTTTTTCTCTTTGCAAACATGCACTATCTTTATTGTAAAGCGTCTTATCAACAATATACCTTTTGCCAATAGAAAAATGCAAATCATTCCATTCAGCAAAAAACGGCCGTCCGTTTTTCGGACAGCCGCTTTCATCACCGTTTTCCTTTGATGTATGGCGTGCCAGCCGCTTTCGGCGCCTCAGCGCGGCCGATGAAGCCCGCCAGCGCCAAAATCGTGAGTGCATACGGGGCGATGAGCAAGTAAACGGTCGGGACGTTTTTCAAGAACGGAATCGTTTGCCCGACGATGCTTAAGCTTTGCGCCAACCCGAAAAAGAGCGCCGCCCCCATCGCGCCGATCGGATGCCACTTGCCGAAAATCATCGCCGCAAGCGCCATAAATCCGTGCCCGGAAATCGTCGCATGGCTGAAATCGCGGGAAATGATCGTCGCGTATACCGCACCGCCCAAGCCGCCGAGCGCGCCGCTGATCATGACAGCGATGTAGCGCATTTTGGCGACATGAATCCCCATCGTATCCGCCGCCATCGGATGTTCGCCGACCGCACGCAGCCGCAGGCCAAACGGCGTTTTGTAAATGACATACCATGATACAAACGCCAGCGCAATGGCGATATATGACGGCGCGTACGCGTTGGAAAACAACAGCGGCCCGATGACGGGAATGTCGCTTAACACTGGCACGTCAATTTTGTCAAACCCAACTTGAATTTGGTCCGTCTGCCCCTTGCCGTACATTTTCTTCACTAAAAACAGCGACAGACCAAGCGCCAAAAAGTTGATCGCCACCCCGCTTACGACTTGGTCGGCGCGAAATGTGACCGACGCGACAGCATGCAGCAGGGAAAATACAGCGCCGACCACCATGGCAGCCAATAAGGCAAGCCACGGCGTCCATTCGCCAAACCGATCGGCAAACGTCAAATTAAAGACGATGCCGACAAACGCGCCGATGGTCATCAATCCTTCAAGCCCGATGTTGACGACGCCGGACCGTTCGCTAAACACGCCGCCAAGGGCGGTGAAAATGAGAGGAGCCGCAAAGAAAATCGTCGTCGGGACAATCGTTTGCAAGACGTCATACACGCTCACTTACTCCGCCCCCTTTTGCCAACGAGATAACAGCCAGCGGATCATGTAGCTGGATGCAACAAAGAAAATGATGAGCGCGATAATAATATCGACGAGTTCGGTCGGCACGCCGGCGCTTGACGGCATTTCCAACGCCCCGACTTTTAAGGCGCCAAACAACAAGGCGGAGAGCAAAATGCCAAACGCGTTGTTTCCTCCGATCAAGGCAACCGCGATGCCATCAAATCCAAGGCCGGTAAAGCCGGCTTTCGTCGAGATGTTTCCAAATGTGCCAAGCCCCTCCATCGCCCCGGCGACGCCGGCAAAAGCGCCGGAGATGACCATCGCTAAAATGATGTTGGCGCGCACATTCATGCCCGCGTACTGTGACGCATGCTGATTGAAACCGACCGCCCGCAGCTCAAACCCTTTCGTCGTCCGCTCAAGCAAAAACCACATGACAAATGCGGCGGCGACAGCGATGAAAATGCCGTAATGCATGGTGGAATGATGCGTAATGGCATCAAAAAAGTCGGAGTGAAGCGATGCGCTTTCTTTCACCGGCTTTGATTTAAATCCCTCATCAGACAAAACGGAACGGATGATGGCGTTCGTTACATGCAAAGCAATATAGTTCATCATGATCGTAATAATGACTTCGTGCACTTTTAAATACGCCTTCAGCACACCCGGAATCAAGCCCCATAGCGCCCCGGCCAACGCGGCGGCCAACAAGGCAAGCGGCAAATGGATGATTTTGGGCAAATCAAAGGACACCCCGACCCAGACGGCAGCGAGCCAGCCGACGATCAGCTGCCCTTCAACCCCGATGTTAAACAAGCCGGTGCGAAAGGCAAACGCCACCGCCAAGCCCGTTAAAATGTATGGCGTCGTCTGGCGGATCGTTTCGCCGATATAGTACGTATCGCCAAACGCCCCGTACACGAGAGCGCCAAAGCCGGCGATCGGGTTGTAGCCGCTTGCAAGCATCACGATCGAACCGGCGATCATGCCAAGAAGAACGGCCAACAATGGTATCAAAAATTGCTGGAGACGATTCGACTTCATCACGACACACCTGCTTCCTTCCGTTTGCTTCCAGCCATCAACAGCCCGAGCTCCTGTTCGGTTGTTTCTTTCGGATCAACGATGGCGACGATGTTTCCTTCATAAATGACAGCGATCCGGTCGCTGACGTTCATCACTTCGTCAAGCTCAAACGAGACGAGCAGCACCGCTTTCCCGCGGTCTCGCTGTTCAATGAGCCGCTTATGAATAAATTCGATCGCTCCAACATCAAGCCCCCTCGTCGGCTGGGCGGCGATCAACAAGTCCGGGTCGCGGTCGACTTCACGGCCGATGATCGCTTTTTGCTGGTTTCCGCCCGATAGCGCCCGCGCCTTCGTATATTCATCCGGCGTGCGCACGTCAAATTCGCGGATGAGCTGGCGCGCTTTTTCGTAAATGGCTTGAAAATTCAACAGACCCCGTTTCGAGTACGGCGGCTGATAGTACGTTTGCAGCACCATGTTTTCGCCGATCGGAAAGTCAAGGACAAGCCCGTGCTTATGCCGATCTTGCGGAATATGGCCGACGCCGGCTTCGATGATTTTACGCGGCGGCAAATTCGTAATGTCTCGGCCGTTGAGGCGGATTGTCCCTGATTCAGCTTTGATCAAGCCGGTTATGGCTTCAATGAGCTCGGTCTGGCCGTTGCCGTCGACTCCAGCAATGCCGACGATCTCGCCGGCGTGCACCGTCAAGTTCAAACCGTTGACCGCTTTGATCCCGCGCGCGTCCTTGACGACTAAGTCTTTAATTTCCAACACCGGTTTTCCCGGCTCAGCCGGTTTCTTAGCGGTCGTAAACTGCACCTCGCGGCCGACCATGAGCGCCGCCAGTTCGTTCGGATTCGTCTCCGCCACATTGAGCGTCGCAATTCCTTTGCCGCGGCGGATGACGGTGACGCGGTCGCACACTTCCATAATTTCTTTGAGTTTGTGCGTAATTAAAATGATGGATTTTCCTTCGCGGACGAGCGTGCGCATAATTTGCATGAGCTCGCGAATTTCCTGCGGCGTCAACACCGCTGTCGGTTCGTCAAAAATCAAAATATCGGCGCCGCGGTAAAGCGTCTTTAAAATTTCCACGCGCTGCTGCATGCCGACGGAAATGTCGGCGATCTTCGCTGTCGGATCGACCGCGAGTCCATATCGTTCCGACAATTCGCGCACTTCCCGCTCCGCCCGCTTCATATCGATCGTTCCGGCCCGCGTCGGCTCGCTGCCTAAGATGATGTTTTCCGTCACGGTGAACGTATCGACGAGCATAAAGTGCTGATGCACCATGCCGATGCCAAGATCATTGGCGACGTTCGGGTCGGTGATGCGCACCGGCTTTCCTTTCACGCGGATTTCGCCGCCGTCCGGCTGGTATAAACCGAACAGCACGTTCATGAGCGTCGATTTGCCGGCCCCGTTTTCGCCAAGCAGAGCGTGTATCTCCCCCTTTTTCACTTGCAGCGTAATGTTGTCATTGGCGACAAACGTGCCAAACACCTTGCGGATATTGAGCATTTCAATCACGTATTCCAAGCGATTCACTCCTTACTCAAGCAAGGTCAAAATCACAAAATGAAAGGCGACAGCGAAACAGCCGCCCTTCATTTCATGATTTTGAAGAAGGCTAGCGGCGCGCACTAGCCTTCTTCGCCGTTGTTCGTCACTTGATCGTCGCAGCGAATTGTTCGTACTCTTTCCGGTTTGTCGGAACTTTCACTTCGCCTTTGATGATTTTTTGCTTCCATTCGTCAACTGTTTTTAACACGTTCTCCGGAATGTTGTCTTGCGTCGGGGCAATGCCGACCCCATTTTCCGGCAACCCGTACTCAATCGTTTTGCCGCCCGGGAAGTCGCCCTCTTTCGCCCGTTTCGCCGTGTCATAGACAGCGACGTCGACGCGTTTCACCATCGAAGTGAGCGTTACGTTGTACGTTTTGCCGCCGACTTTCACTTCTCCCTCCGGCGCTTGGTCTTTGTCAACACCGATGACCCAAATTTCGCGGTTCGGATCTTTCTTCTTCAAATCTTTCGCTTCCGAGAAGACGCCGTTCCCAGTCGCTCCAGCTGCATGGTAGATGATGTCGATGCCAGACGCGTACATGCTCGAGGCGATCGCTTTCCCTTTATCCGCTTGGTCGAACGCCCCGGCGTATTGCACTTCCACAGTCGCCTTCGGATTGACCGCTTTGACGCCGGCGCGGAATCCGCTTTCGAATTTTTCGATCAACGGAATCTCCATCCCGCCGACAAAGCCGATTTTATTCGTTTTCGTCATTAGCCCGGCGACAACACCGACAAGGAACGAGCCTTCATGCTCCTTGAACGTGATGCTGGCGACGTTCGGCTCGTCAACAACGGTGTCGACGATGGCGAAATGTTTTTTCGGGTTTTGCTTGGCGACTTCTTTCACCGCGTCGCCCATCAAATACCCGATGCCGAAAATCAAGTCAAAGTCGCTGCGCACAAGCTTGTTTAAGTTCGTGGCATAGTCGGCGTCGCTCGATGACTGCAAGTAGTCGTAGCCGCCGCGGCCTTTTTCAAGCCCGTTGTCTTTGCCGAACTTTTGCAGCCCTTCCCAAGCCGACTGGTTGAACGATTTGTCGTCAATGCCGCCGACGTCGGTGACCATGGCGACGCTGAACGTATCTTTCTGATTGCCGCCTCCCGCATTGTTGCCGGCTTGTCCGCAGGCGCTAAGCAGCGTGCCGGCGGCAAACAGGACGGACAACACCAACCCGATTCGCTTTTTCACATTCATTACCCCCTAACTTGAAAATTTGTTCCTTAATTAGTATAAAGCTTCCGCTCTCTTTCTATGTACCCATTTTCACCCCCTTAAAAGCTGAACCGCTTCCGCATGACATGGAAGCTGAACTTGTCGGAGCGGAAGTAGTTGACGGAATAAAAAATCGGCTCATCGTTTTTATCGAAATGCATTTGCTTGAGCACAAGCAGCGCCGTTTCCGGGTCGCATTGCAAAATCGGCGACACTTTTTCGTGATAGCCGAGCGGCTCGATGCGCGCGACCGCATAGGCGATGTCGCGATGCGTTTGGTTGTGCAAGTTTTCAAACAGCGACTCCTGTTCATAGGAGATGCCCTTTGGCAAATATTTACATAAAATTTTATCCAAGCAATAAACGACCGGCTCTCCATCGGCGGTGCGCACCCGCTCGATGAGCAGCAAATCCTCGTCCGGCCGGCATTGGAAGCGGCGCATATCGTCTTCCGTCGGCTGTTGGATGGAGGAAGACAAAAAAATCGTTCCCGGCTTGCGCCCTGCTTGGCGAATCATATCCGTGACGCTTGAGAGCTGCTCAATGCCGGACGTAAACAGCGGGCGGGCGTTGACAAACGTTCCGACGCCGTGGCGGCGGATGATAATGTTTTCTTCTTCAAGCACCCGCAGCGCTTCCCTCAATGTCGCCCGGCTGACGCCAAGCTGTTTGGCGAGTTCAAACTCGGACGGCAGTTTTTGCTTTTCTTTGTACACTCCCGTTTCAATATCGCGCTTGATGCGATCGATGACTTGCAAGTAAAGGTGGCGGCTGTCTGATTTGATTGACATGACAACGTCCTCCGTGTTACGCATTCCGTTGAGATCAGACCTCTGACATTAGACATATAACCTTTTTGAGATTACTATATCATTTTTTACTGGGCAAATAAATAGGCGATATCAAATTTTGTCGAAGAAAAAGAAATAGGATTGGCAGCGCTTCCAATAAGATGTATGATTGAGCGGGCAGGCTTTTTTCGCCCGCCCTTTTTCCCATTTATGATGTCTTTTTTAAATCTTCTTTCGACCAAAGAACGGCGCGCGGCTTGCTTCCTTCATACGGGCCGACGACGCCGCGCTCCTCCATGGCATCAATGAGCCGAGCGGCGCGATTGTAACCGATGCGGAAGCGGCGCTGCAGCATCGAGACGGAGGCGCTTTGCATTTCGACGACAAGACGGACCGCCTCATCGTACAAATCGTCTTCAAGGGCTGAGGAAGAGGATTCGCTGTCTTCGACGAGCATCTCCTCATAGTATTGCGCCTGTTGCTGCCCGGTGACAAACCGAACGACTTCTTCCACCTCTTGGTCGGAGACAAACGCCCCTTGGACGCGCACCGGTTTTGAGGCCCCCATCGGCAAAAACAGCATATCGCCGCGGCCGAGCAGTTTTTCCGCCCCGCCCATATCCAAAATGGTGCGCGAGTCAATTTGCGATGATACACTGAAGGCGATGCGCGACGGAATGTTCGCTTTGATGACGCCGGTGATGACGTCCACCGACGGGCGCTGGGTGGCGATGATCAAGTGGATGCCAGCGGCGCGCGCCATTTGCGCCAAACGGGTGATCGCCTCTTCCACATCCGAGGAAGCCACCATCATCAAGTCGGCCAATTCGTCGATGATCACGACGATGTACGGCAAAAGCGGCTGCTGTTCCGACGCCGTTTCGTTATGGTGGCGGATATGCTCGTTATACCCTTCAATGTTGCGCGTGCCGGTATGCGAGAACAGCTCGTAGCGCCGCTCCATTTCTTGGACGACTTTTTTCAGCGCCTGGGCCGCTTTTTTCGCGTCGGTGACGACCGGTGTCAACAAATGAGGAACACCGTTGTACACACTTAACTCCACCATTTTCGGATCGATCATCATCAGCTTCACCTCATGCGGCTTCGTGCGCATGAGCAGGCTGACGATAATGCCGTTGATGCAGACGCTTTTGCCGCTGCCGGTCGCGCCGGCGATCAACAAATGCGGCATTTTGTTTAGTTCCGCAGCGACGACTTCACCGGAGATGTCGCGCCCAAGCGGAATCAAAAGCTTCGCCTTGTCCCGTGTATGCTCAATGGCTTCCAGCACTTCGCGCAGCGAAACAGTGGCGATCTCTTCATTTGGCACTTCGATGCCGATCGCAGACTTGCCGGGGATCGGTGCTTCAATGCGGATGTCTTTCGCCGCCAAAGCGAGCGCCAAATCGTCGCTTAAGCTGACAATTTTGCTCACTTTCACCCCGACGTCCGGATACACTTCATATTTCGTCACCGCCGGACCGAGGTGCACTTGCGTCACTTTCGCCTTGACGCCGAAGCTTTGGAACGTTTTCTCCAGTTTTCGCGCGTTGGCGTAAATGTTCGCATGATCGGCCGATTGCCCGGCCGGCTTCGGCAGGCGAAGCAAATCAAGCGGCGGCAGGTCGTAATTGGTGTTTTCATGCTCGGAAAACGCAAGCGGCGGCGCCGGTTTGTCCTCCTCCCCCCCACTGTCGCCTTCCACCAGTGGATTCTTCTCTTCTTCCGGCTCAGCGGCCGACCGGACCGCGGCAAAATCGGAAATGATCGGCGGCGGGGAAAGCAGTTCCTCATCCGGCTCGACGCTGCTTGCTTCAGCCGGCTCGTCTTCCCGCTTTGCGGCCGCCCGCCGCGAGCGTCGGCTTCGGCCGCCGCTTTCCTTGCGCTTCCTCCCCGCCCGCCATTGCTTTATATCTTCGACAAACGCCAACCATTCTTTTCGCACAAACGCTGCGGCAAAAGCAACCCATTTGCCGGCCGTCTCGCGCAGCGATTTCCCGGTCAGCACGACAAAGCCGACGATGAACAGAAGGAAACAAATCCATTTCGTCCCGGGCGAATCGAACAGCTGGTAGCTGGCGGCAAATAACAGCGCGCCGACCATTCCGCCCCCTAAATCCACATCGGCCTCCTTGCCGCTTGCTTCGTTCCAAAACAGCCCCCACGTCGTCCGAATGATGCTCGGATCAAGCTCGCCGCGCCGCGACATGAGTTCAAACAGCTTGTCATGGCTCAAAAGCAGAAGCGCCGCGGCGATGGACGAAGCGCCGACAAACGGGCGGCCCGTCCATGATGGCCACTCCCGCCGCCACATGACGATGAGCGATAATAGGAAAAGTCCGCCTACTAATAGCATGTACCATTCGCCGAAAAAAAAGCGGCCCACAAGCACGAGCGTCTCCCCGACAAGCCCGAGGCGGGCCATCGCCACGACAGCGACCGCGAGCAAGCCAAGTCCGATCAATTCAAAGCGGATTGTTTCCGTCCATGGCTGTGTTTTTGACGGCTTCCCTTTTCTTCTTCGCTTTCGTTTCGCCATGATCGTTCACTCCAGCATGAATGAATTGGCAAGCCGGAAAAAAGCAGCCAACAATGGCTGCTTTTTTCCGTTTGTTTACTATTATATCATGAACGGCTGAACAATTCATTACGATGTTGCCAGAGAAGCCGGAAATCTCGCCCCAGGCGCATATTTGGCGTTTAAAAAATGGAACGGATTCGTGCTTAAGTTTTGCACGATTTCATATTCTCCCGTTTCTACAGATTGGACGAGAAACGGAATGCCATTGTAATACACCATTTTCCGCTTCTCATAAACAGCGGCATCGACCGGAAAAATCAAATGTTCGGGCATGATCGTATACAAAATCATTGGATCATCTTCCCTTCCCCGTTTTTCCTCATCGCGATCAGCTCGCGCAGCTTCGCCATCGCTTGGGACACGCCCCCGACTTCATCGATGAGCCCGTACCGGACGGCGTCAGGCCCAACGACGTTCGTGCCGATGTCGCGCGTCAAATTGCCTTTGGAAAACATGAGCTCTTTAAACTTTTCCTCGCTGATCTTCGAATGTTTCGTCACGAAGCGGACGACGCGCTCCTGCATTTTATCCAAGTACTCAAACGTCTGCGGCACGCCGATGACAAGCCCCGTCAAACGGATCGGATGAATCGTCATCGTCGCCGTCTCGGTGATGAACGAATAGTTGCACGACACAGCGATCGGCACGCCGATCGAATGGCCGCCGCCAAGCACAACGGAAACAGTCGGTTTCGAGAGCGAGGCGAGCATTTCGGCAATGGCGAGCCCTGCTTCCACATCGCCGCCGACCGTATTTAAAATGACGAGCAGCCCTTCAATTTTCGGGTTTTGCTCGATGGCCACAATCTGTGGAATGACGTGCTCGTATTTCGTCGCCTTATTTTGCGGCGGCAGCTGAATATGCCCTTCAATCTGTCCGACGATCGTCAAACAATGAATGTTCGTATCGGGTTCCATTTGCGGGACGTTCGTCTGCCCAAGCTGGGTGATGGCCGCAGTTGCTTCCCCGGTCTTTGTTTCCGGTTGTTCTCCCTCGGTTTCCGCTTGAAAATAACGCTCCTTCTCCATCCATTTCATCTCCTTTCTTGTCGATCATACGCTTAGTATGGCCGAAAGAAAAAAGAAAAATGCCGGCAACGGCTGACCGTTCCCAGCATTTTACTGTGGACTTTGAGCATGATTGCATTATACTTCCATAATAATAGGCAAAATCATGGGTCTGCGCTTCGTTTTTTCAAATAAAAACTGGCTTAACGCTTCGCGGATGTTCGCTTTCAACGACGACCATTCGAGCATGTATGATTCAAGACAGCGCTCGATGATCGCCGCCACCATTTTCTCTGCTTCCTCAAGCAGCGTCTCAGACTCGCGCATGTAGACGAACCCGCGCGAAATGATTTCCGGGCCGGCGGCGATCGTTTTCGCTTCTTTATTCAGCGTGACGACGGCGATCAAAATGCCGTCTTGGGACAATAAGCGGCGGTCACGCAACACAATGTTGCCGACATCGCCAATGCCGAGGCCATCAATTAAAATATTGCCGTACGGCACTTTGCCGCCGGGGCGGGCGGCACCGCCGCGGAACTCGATCACTTCGCCTTTGTCGATTAAAAACGTCCGCTCCTCCGAGATGCCGACCGCCTTCGCCAACCGGGCGTGCGCTTTTTGCATCCGATATTCCCCATGCACCGGAATAAAGTATTTTGGCTTCATTAAATTGAGCATCAACTTTAATTCTTCTTGGCAACCGTGCCCAGATACGTGCACTTGCCGGTCGCGGTAAATCACGTTGGCGCCGGCCCGATACAAGGCGTCGATCGTTTTCGCGAACCCAAGCTCATAGCCCGGCATGACGGATGCGGCGACGATGACGGTATCCCCTTCTTTGATGTTCACTTGTTTGTTCGCTTGACGCGCCATGCGCCAAAGCGCGCTCATCGGCTCGCCATGCCCGCCGGTTGTCAAAATGACGAGCTCGCGGTCATTGTAGCGATCGATATCGTGCGCAGAAATCGTCACCTTGTCTGGAACGTGCAAATAGCCAAGGCGCACGGCGATGTCCATTACTTTATGCAGCGTTTTGCCGATGACTGCCACTTTACGCCCGGATTGGTGGGCGGCGTACAGCACTTGCTGGATGCGGGTGATGTTGGAAGCGTAGCAGGCAACAAACACGCGTCCTTTCGCATGGCCGATCACGTCAGCGATCTCATAGGCGACTACCGTATCGGAGCCGCTGTAGCCGGGGCGTTCGGCGTTTGTGCTGTCCGACAAAAGACACAGCACCCCTTCTTCGCCGATTTGCGCCATTTTCCCTAAGTCGGTGCGGTTGTTGCCGTACGGGGTTTGGTCAAATTTAAAATCGCTCGTGTACACGATCGCACCTTGCGATGTATGCAGACTGATGCCGATCGAATCGGGGATGCTGTGGATCGTGCGGAAAAACGTCACTTTCGCCTTGTCAAACACGAGCTCCGCATCCGGATGAACTTCATTGAGCTTCGCGCCCGACACCCCTTGTTCTTTTAACAGCGCCTCCGCCAACCCGAGCGTCAGCTTCGTTCCGTATACCGGCACAGACAGCTGCTTGAGCACGTAGGCGATCGCCCCCATATGCTCCTCGTGCCCGTGGGTGAGAAAAATTGCCTGAATGCGATGCTGCCGTTCAATCAAATATGTGATGTCCGGGATCACTTTGTCGATGCCGAGCATTTCGTCTTCCGGAAACATCACCCCGGCGTCGATGACAAAAATGTCCTCGTCCAATTCGACAACATACATGTTTTTGCCGATTTCTCCGACTCCCCCAAGGGCAAAAATGCGTATTTTCTCTACCGGCTTTATTTTCGATTTCAAGGCTGCGTCCTCCCAATTGTGATGCTAACCCGCTCAAAGTCACTTGCTTTTATTATAACGAATCGATGCTGAAAAACACAAGATGGTTCATTCACCAGCCAATGGATTTCACAGCCAAGGCAAAAAAAGGCCCCAACGCGCAAGCAAAGCGTTGGGGAATCGTTTCGTTACGACAGCGCATCGAGCAGGCGGCTTAGCTCCTTCCGCTCTTGTTCGGTGAGCGGCACAAGCGGAAGGCGCACCGAACCAACGTCCAGCCCGCGCAGCTGCAGCGCCGTTTTCACCGGCACCGGGCTTGGGGCGGCAAACAAGCCTTTCATGAGCGGCAGCCATTTTCGATGCAGCGCCGCCGCCTTCTGATGATCGCCCGCTAAAAAGGAACGAATCATTTCCTGCATTTCATTGCCAATGATGTGCGAAGCGACCGAGACGACGCCATTGCCGCCGATCGCTAGCACTGGAAGCGTCAAGCTGTCGTCGCCGCTGTAGAGCAAAAAGTCGTCCGGCGTACGCTCAATGATTTCCGCCATGGCGTCCAAATTGCCGCCCGCTTCCTTGACAGCGACAATGTTCGGAACTTCGGACAGCCGGATGACCGTCTCCGGAGCAAGACTCACCGACGTGCGCCCTGGAACGTTATACAGCATCACCGGCAGCGATGTGCTTTCGGCAATCGCTTTGAAATGTTGATACAGCCCTTCTTGGTTCGGCTTGTTGTAATACGGCGCCACAAGCATGACAGCATCGACGCCCGCCTCTTCCGCCTTTTTCGTCAGCTCGATCGACGCGCGCGTATCGTTCGTGCCCGTTCCAGCAATGACCGGCGCTCGGCCGTTGACGACGGAGACGACATGGCGAAAAAGCGCGATTTTTTCCTCGGTCGTCAACGTCGGCGACTCGCCGGTCGTGCCGGCGACAACGAGCGCATCTGTGCCATTGTCAAGCAAATAGTTGACAAGCTCCGTTGTTTTTGCCAAGTCGAGATTCCCTTTTCGGTCAAATGGCGTAACCATCGCCGTTATGATGTTCCCGAACTGAACCACGGTTTTCACTCCTCGCTCCCAATCGCTTCATCTTCGCCCGCATCCGCCTCGGATAAACAGAAGGCGTCATGCAGAGCGTTGACCGCCTTTTCCATATCGTCTTGCTTCACTAACACCCAAATCGTCGTATGGCTGTCGGCGGACTGCAAAATTTGAATGCCTTGCTCCGACAAGGCAGTGACGATTTTCGCCGTCACCCCCGGTACGCCGGCAATGCCGGCGCCGACGACCGACACTTTGGCGCATCGGGGCGTCACGGCCGGTTCGTAGCCGATGCGGCGCAGGGCGGCCACCGCTTTTTCCGTCATGTCGCCGCTCACGGTGTACACAACACCGTACGGGGAAATGTTGATAAAGTCCACGCTGATCCCTTCATGGGCCATCGCTTGAAACACGTCAGACTGCAGCTCATAGCGGCCTTCTTTCGCCAGCACTTTGATTTGTGTGACGTCGGCGACGTACGTAATGCCGGTGACAAGCCGCTCTTTCACATCGCTTCCTTTTCGGCCGCGGACCGATGAAGTGACGAGCGTCCCGGGTGCATCGGAGTACGTCGAGCGGATGCGCAGCGGCACTTTCGCCTGCATGGCGATCTCCACCGCGCGCGGATGGATCACTTTCGCCCCTTGGTACGCCATGTTGCAAATTTCCGTATACGTGACGACATCAAGCGGCCGGGCGCTCTCAACGATGCGCGGGTCAGCGGTCATGACGCCGTCGACATCGGTGAAAATATCGACCCACTCCGCGTTTAACGCCGCGCCGAGCGCCGCCGCCGACGTGTCGCTTCCTCCGCGGCCGAGCGTTGTCATGTCGCCGTTTTCCGCCATGCCTTGAAAGCCGGCGACAACGACAACGTCGTATTGCCGAAGCGCCTCAAGGAGGCGGTCGCAGCGCATTTCGAGAATTTTCGCGTTCGTATGATCGCTGTTCGTGCGGAATCCGGCCTGGGCGCCGGTGAACGCCGTCGCTTTGATGCCGTGTTCGTTCAACAAGTTGCTGAACACAACGCTTGAGATGATTTCTCCGCACGCCATAAGCATATCTTGCTCTCGTTTTGTGACATGGTGATGAACGCCGCCGATCAAACTAAGCAGCGTATCGGTCGCATATGGATCGCCGCAACGTCCCATAGCCGATACGACGGCCACGACTTTATAGCCATCTTCCAACGCCCGTTCAATATGGCGGCGCGCCAAGTTCCGTCCGCGCTCATCGCGGACGGACGTGCCGCCGAACTTTTGAACAATGAGTTTCATGCTAACACCTCGATGCTTTTTCAAATGAGCCCGAGCTTCAACAAACTTTCTGCGATTTGCACCGAATTCGAGGCTGCGCCTTTTAGCAAGTTGTCAGCGACAATCCATAGATGGAAGCCGCGGCGGTTGTCCAAATCGCGGCGAATGCGGCCGACAAACACGTCATACTTACCGACGCAGTCCACCGGCATCGGGTACAGCTGTTCGCTCGGATCATCTTGAAGCACGACGCCCGGCGCTTCGCGGAGCACCGCCTGCAAGTCGGCAGCGGTGACGCCGTCTTGTTCAATTTCGATGTACACCGATTCCGAATGGCCGCTCGCTACCGGAATGCGCACACACGTCGCCGCCACTTTCAGCTCAGGCATATGCATAATTTTTTTTGTTTCATTGATCATTTTCATTTCTTCAAACGTAAATCCATTGTCTTGAAACTTATCGATTTGCGGAATGGCGTTGAACGCAATTTGGTAATGCTTCCGGTCCGATTTCACTGGCAAAATGTTCGCCTCAACCGGCTTGCCTTCGAGCACGGCTTTCGTCTGCTCGTTGAGCTCTTCAATTGCCTGCGCTCCCGCCCCGGAGACAGCCTGGTACGTCGAGACGATGACGCGCTCTAAGCCAAACGCTTTCCGAATCGGCTCCAACACCACGACCATTTGAATCGTCGAGCAGTTCGGATTGGCGATAATGCCGTTATGCCACGTCAAGTCGCTTTCGTTCACTTCCGGAACGACAAGCGGCACGTTTTCCTCCATCCGAAACGCGCTCGTATTGTCGATCACGATCGCCCCGCGCCGCACCGCTTCCGGCGCCAGCGCTTTCGATACGGCGCCGCCGGCGCTGAACAAGGCGATGTCGACCCCATCAAAGCGCTCGGGCGATGCCGCCTGCACTTCGATCTCCTCGCTGCGGAAGCGCATTTTTTTGCCGGCTGACCGCTCCGATGACAACAAGGTCAATTTTCCAACCGGGAAGTTCCGGTCTTCAAGCGTCCGCACCATTTGCTGCCCAACTGCCCCCGTTGCTCCGACGACAGCGACATGATATTGTTTTTGAGCCATCAACCATTCTCCTTCCACATCGTCACTCTAAGAAGTGAATTCATAGTCTTTATTTTATCACATTCCGTTGCGGACGAGAGAACATTTTTATGCGGAACATTGATTTTTGATTCAGTTGTAGCGGAACCGCTCGATAATGACCGGCTGCAGCTGCTTCCCTTCAAGCGCGGCAAGAATCGTATCGCGCAAAAGCGGCATGTAGGCGACCATTGAGTTCGGCTTCGCCTGCGGGGCGTCTTGGCCGAACGGAATGAAATAAATGTTTTTTGCCGCCATAAGCCGCATTAAGTTGACGCCGTTTAAGCCGAGCGCATCGTTTGTGGAAATGCCAAGCACGACCGGGCGGTGGTTGCGCATCGTCGCTTTGGCGGCCATGAGCACCGGGGAATCGGTCATGGCGTTGGCTAGCTTGCTCATCGAGTTGCCGGTAAGCGGGGCGATCACCATGCAGTCGAGCGGAATTTTCGGTCCGAGAGGTTCTGCTTTGACGATCGTATCGATCACCTCGTTTCCGGTCAGCTGCTCCAGTTTTTTCACCCATTCTTCCCCTTCCCCGAAGCGGGTGTTCGTCGTTTTCACCGTATAGGTGACGATCGGCAGCACCTCCGCTCCTTCGTTGACGAGCTTCTCGATCTCCGGGAACACCGCATCATATGTGCAATGCGACCCGGTGAGGCCAAAGCCGATCCGTTTTCCTTTCAAGCTGTTCCCGCTCATGCATGATTCTCCTCCCGTTTTTGTAAATCTTCATATAACAGTTGCGCCAAGACGTTGGCAATGATTTGCCCAGCTGTCTTCGGCGCGACGACCCCAGGCAGCCCGGGCGCCAAAATGGCTTTCACTCCGCGCTTTTCGGCATAGCGGAAGTCAGTGCCGCCCGGTTTTGACGCCAAATCGATAATCAGCGTATGAGGCGGCATTTTCGCGATGACGCTCGCCGTCACGATGAGATGAGGCACGGTGTTGATACAGACGTCAATGTCACGCACTTCTTTTTCCAAATCGTTTAAGTGAAACGGCACGAGCCCCATTTCCGTGATGCGGGCGAGATGCTCCGACCGGCGCGCCCCGACTTTCACTTTCGCCCCCAACGCGGCGAACGTTCGGGCGACGGTCATGCCGACGCGTCCAAGCCCCAAGACAGCGACGCGCGAGCCATGGATCGTAAAATCCGTATGCTGAATGACCATCATCACCGTGCCTTCCGCGGTCGGAATCGAGTTGTAAATGGCGACATCGTCGCGCTCAAACAACTGCACGTGCTTGCGCCCTGTTTTTTTCACCAATTCGTCCAAATACGCGTTGCTGATGCCGGAATAAATCGTGCATTGCTGCGCCGTTTTTTGCACCATCTCTTCTGTAAACGGAATCGGTTCGTGGGCGAACACGCTGTTGACGTTTCCGTCCAGCGTCGTGCCGTGAACCGGCAAAATGATCGCATCCAAATCGGCAAAATCGACTTCGCCAATCGGCAGCTTCATCGCCCCGGTGAAATGATGGGCGAGCTGGTCGAAGCCGACAAGCGACAACTTCGCATCGAGTTCAACGAGTTTGCGAATGACTTCAAGCTGCCTAGCATCGCCGCCGATGATGGCGATGTGCATTCCTGTCAGCATCATGTTGTACGCTCACCTTCTTTTTTGGCAAACTGCTCCGTTTCCTTTCCCATCTTATGTCGGAAAGAAAATATAGGTGAATATCCTTGTAGGAAAAAATGGGTGATATGCGCCCAAAGCTGACAAGAGGCAGTCATTTTTTCTGTTTTTGTTCCTTACATATAAAGTAAAGAAGCGAAAAAGGAGGAAACCAGCATGAGGCTGAGCGAATTAAGCGGAAAAGAAATTGTCGATGTAAGCCGAGCCGAGCGGCTCGGGGTGCTCGGGCAGACCGATTTGGAAATCAACGAGCAAACGGGGCAGATCGAGGCGCTGCTCATTCCAACGGGAAAATGGTTCGGGTTTCGCAAAGACGGACAGGAAATTCGCGTGCCGTGGAAATATATTCGCAAAATCGGCGCCGATATGGTGATGATCGATGTCCCCGAGGAAGGATGAAAGAGGCGGAAACGAAAAAGCTAACAACCTAGCGAAAGGTCGTTAGCTTTTTTGATGCTCGGTCTATGAACGGAGCGGGCGCGGCAGCACGCCGTCCGGGCTGATTAAGGCGAGTGCGTAATCGTCCGTGAAAACCGTGCGCGCCAGTTCGTTTACTTTTTCTGCTGTGACGCTTTCAATCTCTTCAATGATCTCATCAAGCGAGCGATGGCGGCCGAGAAGGAGTTCATTTTTGCCGTTGCGGCTCATCCGGCTGTTCGTGCTCTCGAGCCCAAGCATCAGGCTTCCTTTCATCTGCTCTTTGCTGTTATGCAACTCTTTTTCGGTCACTCCGTCCTCCTTCAGCTGGCGAATGGTGTGCTGGATCGTTTCGAACAGCACATCAAGCTGGCTGCTTCCTGTGCCGGCGTAAATGGCGAGCAGGCCGCTGTCTTGGTAGGCGGAATGGTACGAGAACACCGAATACGCCAATCCGCGCTGTTCGCGCACTTCCTGAAACAGCCGGCTGCTCATGCTGCCGCCTAAAATATTGTTCAAGATGAGGAGCGGGTACGCGTCCGGATGGCCGATCGGCAACCCGTTGAATCCGATGCATACGTGCGCCTGCTCAGTGTCCTTTTTGCGCGCGATCTTTTGCGGCACAAACGCCGGCGTCCCTGAAGAAGGCGGCTTGCTCTCTGCGGCAAACGAGCCGAAATAGCGCTCGACCTCATCAATAAACCGTTCGTCGACGTTGCCGGCGACCGAAATGACGACGCGATCCGGTGTATAGTAGTCCGCCATATATTGGCGCAGCGTGTCGCCAGTAAACGTGCGCAGCGTCTCTTCCGTGCCCAAAATCGGATAGCCGAGCGGATGACCCGCATAGCACGCTTTGCCGAGCAAATCGTGGACGATGTCATCCGGTGTATCTTCATACATTTTGATTTCCTCGAGCACGACGTTGCGCTCCTTTTGCAGCTCATCCTCCACAAATGTCGAGTGGAAAAACATATCGGCGAGCATTTCAAGCGCCAGCGGCGCGTGTTCATCCAACACTTTGGCGTAGTAACACGTATACTCCTTCGATGTAAAGGCGTTTACTTGCCCGCCGATGCTGTCGAATGCTTCCGCAATGTCCCGGGCCGTGCGCGTCGTTGTCCCCTTGAAAAACATATGCTCTAAAAAATGGGAAATGCCATTGGTTTGCTCCGTTTCATTGCGCGAGCCGGTCCCGATCCATATGCCGATGGCCACCGACCTTACAGTCGGAATTTGCTCGAGCACGATTCGCACACCGTTTTTGCACGTATATTTGTTAATCAACTCCATGTTCCTCCTGTTTGTTTGCCAGTCTTTTCTCATCGAATAAGGCCGTCAAGCTGCCTAGGGCGTAGCCTTTTTGCTTAATCGAGATGATCAGCTCGTCAAGTGCAGCCGCCGTCGGCATCGTTGGGTGCATCAAAATGATGGCGCCAGGATGAACTTTCGATGTCACCCGTTTCACTATAACAGATGGCGACGGTTTTTGCCAATCAATTGTATCGACGCTCCATAGAATCGTTTTCATGCCGAGTTCCGCGGCGACCTCGACGACCTCGTCGCGGTAGCTGCCGCTTGGCGGGGCAAACCATTTGCATTTGACCGCCGTCGCCGCCTCAATCACTTCGTTTGTTTTCTCGAGCTCACGTCGGATGTTGTCGACAGCGAGCGTTTTCATATCGGGATGGCTGTAGGAATGGTTGCCGATTTCATGGCCGGCGTCTGCTATCATTTTTGCCATCTCCGGGTGATTTTTTACCCATCGCCCCTCTAAAAAGAACGTCGCCTTGACATTGTATTTTTTCAGCGTCTCAAGCATGTCGGGGAGGTATTCTTCCCCCCAAGCGACATTGACAGCAAACGCCACCATCGGCTTGTCAGGATGGCCGCGGTAAATCGGCGCCGGCGGCAAATCGTCCAAATGGACGCGGGGTGGCACTTGACGGAACACAAGTTTCCGTTCGTCAAACGTTCCGGTTTTCTTCATATTTTCATAAGAAGCATCGATGTCGACGGCGAGCCCGTTGTAGCCGGGCGTCGCCTTCCATACTTTATCGATGACCGCATCTTGGGCGGGAATTTCATATTGCTTCGCTTGTTTGACGATCGTGTCATACAGCTTGTCGCGCTCTTTCATCGCGGTCGTTTCCATCGGGCGCCAGCTCGCGATGTAATCGCCAACCGGCGGCCAATGAACCGCCGCCCAGGCGGCAAGAAACATGACCGCTAGCGCCATATAGCGGGCATAGCCGTTGTTCACCCTTGTCCCCCTCCTTTTTTACTACTACAACATATGTCTTAGGGGGACAGGATAGAACATAACAAAAGAGCCTTAAGAAACAAATTCCTAAGGCTTCATGCGATGGCGCTCCGGCCGTCTTCCTCGTTTTTCCCTAGATTCCCGCGGCAGTTCCCCTCCAATGTTGCGGGCATCGCGCAACACCGCTTTGCGCGACAGGTTGACGCGCCCTTGCTTATCGATTTCCGTTACTTTCACTAAAATTTCATCGCCAATCGAAACGACGTCTTCGACTTTGCCGACCCGCCCTTCAGCGAGCTCGGAAATGTGGACAAGCCCGTCTTTGCCGTTGAACAGCTCAACGAAGGCGCCGAATTTTTCGATCCGCTTCACTTTGCCCAAATACACTTGGCCGACTTCGACTTCGCGGACGATGTCTTCGATGATTTGCTTCGCTTTTTGGTTGGCCGCTTCATCCACAGACGAGATGAAAATCGTGCCGTCTTGTTCGATGTCGATTTTGACGCCGGTTTCATCGATGATTTTGTTGATCTGCTTGCCGCTTGGTCCGATGACCTCACGGATTTTGTCCGGATTGATGTGCATGATCAAAATTTTCGGCGCATATTTGGACAGCTCTTTGCGCGGCTCGCTGAGCGTTTGCATCATATGGTCCAAAATCTCAAGCCGCCCTTTGCGCGCTTGCATGAGCGCCTCTTCCAAAATCTCGCGCGTCAACCCTTTGATTTTAATGTCCATTTGCAACGCAGTGACGCCTTTTCTCGTGCCGGCGACTTTAAAGTCCATATCGCCAAGATGGTCTTCGATGCCTTGAATGTCGGTCAAAATCGTGTAATGGTCGTCGTTTTTCACAAGCCCCATAGCAATGCCGGCGACCGGTGCTTTAATCGGCACCCCAGCGTCCATCATCGCCAGCGTGCTGGCGCAAATGCTGGCCTGCGATGTCGAGCCGTTCGACTCAAGCACTTCCGAAACGAGGCGGATCGTATACGGGAATTCGCGCTCCGACGGCACGACCGGCTCGAGCGCCCGTTCGCCAAGCGCCCCGTGTCCGATTTCACGCCGCCCCGGCCCGCGCATCGGCCCGGTTTCCCCGACGGAAAACGGCGGGAAGTTGTAATGGTGCATAAACCGCTTCGATTCTTCAAGATCAAGCCCGTCCAAAATTTGCACATCGCCAAGCGCCCCAAGCGTGCAAACGCTCAACACTTGCGTCTGCCCGCGCGTAAACAAACCGGAGCCGTGCGTGCGCGGCAGGACGCCGACCGCCGATGAGAGCGGACGGATTTCATCGACTTTGCGCCCGTCCGGACGGATTTTCTCGACCGTGATCAAACGGCGCACTTCCTCTTTCACGAGCTTATGCAAAATTTCCTGTACTTGCTTGAGCTTCTCCTCATCCGCTTCTTCCGCCTCATATTTGGCGATGACGCCAGCTTTCACATCTTCAATGGCAGCATCGCGCGCCAGTTTCTCCGGCACTTGCACCGCTCGCTTAATGTCCGCTTCCGCAAGCTGGCGGATTTCCGCCTCCAGCGCTGGATCCGGCTCGTAAAGGACGACTTCCATTTTTTCTTTGCCGACTTGGGCGGCGATTTCCTCTTGGAAGGCGATGAGCCGCTTCACTTCCTCATGGCCGAACATGATCGCTTCAAGAATCACTTCTTCCGGCACCTCATCCGCCCCGGCTTCCACCATGTTGATCGCATCTTTTGTGCCGGCGACGACAAGATGCAGATCGCTTTTTTCCATTTGCTCGACCGTCGGATTGATGACAAACTGGCCGTCGACGCGGCCGACGATGACACCGGCGATCGGCCCTTCAAACGGAATGTCGGAAATCGTCAGCGCCACCGACGAACCGATTAAGGCCGCTACTTCCGGCGCGCAGTCTTGATCGACGCTCATGACCATCGAGACGACTTGCACTTCGTTGCGGAATCCTTCAGCAAACAGCGGGCGAATCGGCCGGTCGATGAGTCGGCTCACCAAAATCGCTTTCTCGCTCGGGCGGCCTTCGCGCTTAATAAACCCGCCCGGAATTTTCCCGACGGCGTACAGCCGCTCCTCGTAGTTGACGGTGAGCGGGAAAAAGTCGACGTTTTTCGCCTCCCGCGACGCGGTGGCCGTGCTCAGCACGACCGTATCGCCGTAGCGGACGAGCGCCGCCCCGTTCGCCTGTTTCGCCAGTTCGCCGGTTTCAACAATGAGCGGCCGCCCAGCCACATCGATGGAAAACACGCGTTTCTCTTGTTCCATACAGACGAGTACTCCTCTCTATGTACAAATAAAAATATGGATCCGCTGATGATTAGTATAGACGAATTGGCGCCATTGTTATCATCGCCGTGTCAATCACGCCTATAAACTAGCAAAAAAGCGGGAATGCTCCCGCTTTTTTATCGACGTAATCCAAGTTTCTCAATCAATTCACGGTAGCGCGCCACATCTTTCTTGCGCAAATAGGCCAATAAGTTGCGGCGCTTCCCGACCATTTTCAGCAAGCCGCGCCGTGAATGATGGTCTTTTTTATGAATGCGCAAATGCTCGTTCAAGTTGTTGATTTGCTCCGTCAGGATAGCAACTTGCACTTCCGGAGAACCGGTGTCGTTCTCATGGATTTTAAATTGCTCGATGATTTCGCGTTTGCGCTCCTGCGTCAATGCCATCGTTGTTCACCTCCCTAGCTTTACATCCCCGATTGCCGAGCGGGCGTCGGTGACTCGCCTAGCCAAGCAATGGTTCGCATACATTGATTAGAATACCTCTTTTTCCGGCAAAATGCAAGTCTTTTCGCCGAAACAGCGGAAATACTGCTCCGCCTCTTTCTTATCGCGGGCGATTTGCGCCGTCAGTTCGTCGACACTGGCGAACTTCCGCTCGCTCCGCAGACGGCGGTGCCACTCAATTGTCATCGTTTGTCCATAAATATCGCCGGAAAACTCGAACAAGTGCACTTCAATATTCGGCAATCCTTCGCGCGTTTCATGGAACGTCGGTTTGTAGCCGACGTTCGCCACCCCTTCATATACTTGCCCGCCGATCGTCGCCTTGACTGCATAGACGCCGACTGTCGGCAAGGCATAATCGCTGTTTAAAGCGATGTTCGCCGTTGGAAAGCCGATCATCCGTCCGCGCCGCTCCCCGGCAACGACCGTTCCTTCAAGCTCGTAAAAGCGGCCGAGCAGGCGGGGGAGCTGTTCGACCGCCCCGTCTTCGAGCAGTTTCCGCACCCGGGACGAGCTCACTTTTTCCCCGTCGACCGCGAGCTTCGGAATGACCGTCTGTCCAAAGCGGCCGCGCGCATGAATCGGCATCGTCTCCATCGTTCCTTTTCCGAACCGCCCGTAAGTGAAATCGAAGCCGGCGACGACATGCTTCACGTGCAACCCATCCAAATATTGGTCAACGAACGCTTCTGGCGACAGCGCGGCAAACGTCGGCGTAAATTCAACGATGTACAGCCGGTTGACGCCAAGTGATGCAATTAGTTGCTCCTTTTTGCCAAGCGGCGTGATCAAGCGCAGCTCGGACTGTTTGCCGAGCACAACGGACGGATGAGGATGAAACGTCATCACCGCGCTTTCGTACCCGCGCTCGTTGGCGATCTCGACCGCGGTGCGGATCACTTTTTGATGGCCGAGGTGGATGCCATCGAAATAGCCGAGCGCCATCACCGTCGGAGGGAGCGCCTGGCGTTCGAGACGGTGCGGATGCGAAAGAAACAGCGTTTCCATGTCCATGACCTACCTTCTTTATTTCCGCGCTGCACCCGCGGCGTTAACGAAACACTTTGAGCGGTTTCATCAAACCGGGGTGCGCCGGATGCTTCACGTACAGGGCCAGCGCTTCCCGCTCGGGCGAAACAAGAACGACCGGCCCGTCAAGCTTCTCTAAAAAAGCGGGAAGCCGGAGCAGCGCCCCATTTTTTACCTTCTCTGCTACTTTATCATTGATTTCATATTTCGGCAAATGAAAAAGGGCTCGCTCGATCGGAATGAGCAAGGCATCGGCCGTCCCGTCGGCCGCCCGGCGCTCAACGTCTTCAAACGTCACGCAATCTTCAAGCCGAAACGGCCCGGACGCCGTGCGGATGAGGTCGGACATATGCGCCGGATAGCCGAGCCGCTCGCCGATCATCACCGCCAGTGTGCGTACGTACGTGCCTTTGCTGCACGTGACGCGAAAGCGAAATGACACCGTTTTCCCAAAGAATTGTTCACATTCATCAAGCAGTTCGAGCTCATAAATGGTCACGCGCCGCGTCGGGCGTTCGACTTCGATGCCGGCGCGCGCGTATTCATACAGTTTTTTGCCGCCCACTTTCACCGCGGAGTACATCGGCGGTGTTTGCTCAATTTCCCCGGTCAAGCTGTCAAACACCGCTTCGATCTCCGCGCGCGCAATCGATCGGTCAACCGGACGGGCGGCGATGATGTCGCCGTCCGCATCTTCGGTTGTCGTCGCCGCGCCAAGCGTCACTTTTCCTTCGTACGTTTTCGTCGTCCCGGTCAAAAATTCGGCGATGCGCGTCGCCTTGCCAAGGCAAATTGGCAGCACACCGGACACGTTTGGGTCAAGCGTGCCGGTGTGCCCCGCTTTTTTTACGCCAAGCAGGCGGCGCACTTTGGCCACGCAGTCGTGCGACGTCATCCCTTTCGGTTTATTGAGCAGCAATACCCCGTCCATCGGCGCACCCTTTCCGTTTCCATAATCATGAATGGAAATGGATAGACGGTTCGTCTATCCATTGTTCGGCTCCTCATCCGCCTCTTTCGCCGGGTGGTCATCGCTTGAAATTTGCCGGATCAGCTGTTCGATGCGGCTGCCGTATTCGATCGTTTCATCGATTTCAAAGAAAATTTCCGGCGTCTTGCGCAGGCGGATGCGCTGTCCGATTTCCGAACGGATAAACCCTTTCGCTTTCTCGAGCGCCTTCAATGTATTTTCCCGCTGTTCATCATCGCCGAGGACGCTGATGTACACTTTCGCCTGCTGCAAATCGCCGGTGACCCGCACATCGGTCACCGTGACAAAGCCGATGCGCGGGTCTTTCAGCCTGCGGCTGATGATGTCGCTCAACTCTTTTTTCATTTGCTCGCCAACGCGAGTTGCCCGTATATTCATCATCCATCACCTCGGTTACAACCACTCGAATGACGTGGCCGCCCGCTCCAGCTCAGGGAACGAGTCGATCAAAGCGAGCGCCCGTTCGAGCTCCCGTTCGGTCGCCCGGCGGCTGGACGTAATGGCGACAAGACCGATGGTCGCTCGCTGCCATGCGTCTTGATGATCGATTTCGGCCACAGAGACGTTATATTTTTGCCGGATTCTTGTCATCACTCGCTGCAGGACGGCCCGTTTATCCTTGAGCGATCGGGCGTTGTAGATGATGCATTCGCACGCGGCGAAGCCGATCATGCCCGAGCCACTTCCTGCATGACGTATGCTTCGATGACATCTCCTTCTTTAATATCATTGAAGTTTTTGATCGTCAGCCCGCATTCATACCCTTGCGCCACCTCGCGCACATCGTCTTTATACCGCTTGAGCGAATCGATTTCCCCTTCGTAGACGACGATGCCTTGGCGAATGAGGCGCACCTTGCTGTCGCGGGTGATTTTGCCGTCAGTGACATAGCAACCGGCGATCGTGCCGACTTTCGATACTTTGAACGTTTGCCGCACTTCCGCCTGGCCGATCACTTTTTCCTCGTACTCCGGATCGAGCATCCCTTTCATCGCCGCTTCAATTTCCTCGATGACATTGTAAATGATGCGATGGAGACGGATGTCGACTTTTTCCGATTCAGCGGCGCGCTTTGCGTTTGCATCCGGACGGACGTTAAAGCCGATGACGATGGCGTTCGATGCCGTCGCCAGCGAAATGTCCGATTCGGTGATGGCGCCGACCGCCGCGTGGATGATTTTCACCCGCACGCCTTCCACATCGATTTTTTGCAAGGCGGCGACAAGCGCCTCAACCGATCCTTGAACATCGGCTTTGACGATCAAGTTCAGCTCTTTCATTTCGCCTTGCTTAATTTGTTCGAACAAATCATCCAAGCTGACGCGCGTTTTGACACTTCGCTGCTCCTGCAGCTGCCGCTGCGCCCGCGCCTCCGCGATTTGCCGCGCCTTTTTCTCATCCTCAAACACCATGAAGCGGTCGCCGGCTTGCGGCACTTCATGCAGCCCAGTAATTTCGACTGGCATCGACGGAGTCGCCTCTTTGACGCGCCGGCCGCTGTCGTTCACCATCGCGCGCACGCGCCCGTATGTTGTGCCGACGACGATCGGATCGCCGACACGCAACGTTCCCGCTTGAATCAAAAGCGTTGCCACCGGGCCACGCCCTTTATCAAGCTTCGCTTCGATCACCGTACCGACCGCGCGCCGGTTCGGGTTGGCTTTTAATTCTTCCATCTCACTGACAAGCAAAATCATTTCCAAAAGATGATCAAGGCCCTCTTTCGTTTTCGCCGACAACTTGCAGAAAATCGTATCGCCGCCCCATTCTTCTGGAACGAGGTTGTATTCCATCAATTCTTGCATGACGCGGTCCGGGTTCGCTTCCGGCTTATCAATTTTGTTGATGGCGACAATAATCGGCACGTTTGCCGCCTTGGCGTGGTTGATCGCTTCCACCGTCTGCGGCATCACCCCGTCATCCGCGGCAACGACAAGAATGACGATATCGGTCACTTGCGCGCCGCGCGCCCGCATCGTTGTAAACGCTTCATGCCCCGGCGTATCGAGGAACGTAATTTTTTTGTCATTGACCGTCACTTGATACGCACCGATGTGTTGCGTAATACCGCCGGCTTCTTGCTCCGTCACTTTGGAATGGCGGATCGCATCAAGCAACGTCGTTTTCCCATGGTCGACGTGCCCCATGATCGTCACGACCGGCGGCCGTTCAACCAAATCTTCCGGCGCGTCGACAATTTCGATCGCTTCAAAGTTCGTCTCATCGATCGTCACTTTTTCTTCGACTTCAACCCCGTAATCCGAGCAGATGAGCTCGATGGCGTCTTTGTCTAAATCTTGGTTGATTGTCGCCATCACGCCGAGCATAAACAGCTTCTTAATAATTTCCGACGGTTCGCGGCCAAGCTTTTTCGCCAGTTCGGCCACGGTAAGCGAGCCTTCAAACGTAATTTTTTTCGGCAGCTCTTTTTCTTTTTTCGCCGGCTGCGGCGCTTGTTTTGCGGCTGGTGCTGCCTGCTTTTTCCCTTTCGCCGGCCCTTTTCCTTTCTTTTTCGCCGCTTGGAGCAGTTTCTTTTCTTGCTGTTGCGCCTCGGTTTTTTTCGTTTCCTTCCCTTTTGGCGCTCCCTTTTTCTTCGCCGGTTTCATTTTCGCCGCTTCTTTGCTGTCGTCAAAAATTTCCTCATCAGCAAAATCGGCCGCTTTCGCCGGCGTCGGCCGTTTCGGCTTCTCCGTTTTCTTTTCCGCTTTTTTCTCTTCTTTTTTCCCGGCGTTCGGGCGATATTGATGGTCGAGTTTTTCGACGACATCAGCCTCCAGCATCGCCATATGGTTGTTCACTTCAATGTTCATTTCTTTCAATTTATGAATAACGTCCTTGCTTGGCACGTTCTGTTTTTTCGCGTATTCATACACACGCATTTTCGACATACATTCACCCCCATTAAGATCGGTCGAGCATCGTCTGCAATTGGCGCGCAAACCCTTCGTCGGTGACAGCGACAACGACGCGGGCGTCCTTGCCGATCGCGCCGCCAAGCGTATACCGGTCCGGCACTTTGCAAAGCGGGACGCCATAAAACGTGCATTTATCCGTTACTTTTTTTTCGGTGTTGACCGATGCGTCTTGCGAAAGCAAGACGAGCCGCGCCCGGCCCCGCTGCACTTCTTTGACGACAAGCTCCTCGCCGGAGACGACTTTGCCCGCCCGCTGCGCCAATCCAAGCATCGATGCCCAACGGTTATGCTTCATGTCCGGCCTGTTTCTCCTTTTCCGCCAAGGCGAGCAATTCGTCATAAATCGCATCGGCGATGTCTGCTTTTAAATGGCGGGCCAAAATGTTTTTCTTTTTCGCCTGCAAAATGCATTCCGGATCAAGGGTAATATACGCGCCGCGCCCCGCCTTTTTGCCGGTCGGGTCGATCGACACTTCCCCCTCTTTCGAGCGGACGATGCGCACCATCTCCCGTTTCGGCTTCATCTCTCCAGTGACGACGCATTTGCGCAACGGAATTTTCTTTTGCGCTGCCATTTTTCATTCCCCCTCACTCGATTTCCGCCGATTGATCAAACGATGGGCCGTTTTCTTCGCTATTTTCATTATCGGCCGCCGCATCGCTGAAATCAAGCGAAGTGGTTGGCGCATGCGGATCAATGCCCATCTCCCGCGCTTCCGATTCGCTTTTAATATCGATTTTCCAGCCGGTCAATTTCGCCGCCAGCCGCGCGTTTTGCCCGCGTTTGCCGATGGCGAGCGACAGCTGATAGTCCGGAACGATGACCGTCGTCGCCTTTTGCTCTTCGTTGACAATGACGCGCAGCACTTTCGCCGGGCTTAACGCGTTGGCGACAAACTCCACCGGATCGGCCGACCAGCGGACGATATCGATTTTTTCTCCGTTCAGCTCATCAACAATGGCCTGCACGCGTTGCCCTCTCGGTCCGACGCACGCGCCGACCGGATCGACTTCCGGGTTGTCGGAGTGGACGGAAATTTTCGAACGGTCGCCGGCTTCGCGGGCGATCGATTTAATCTCGACCGTTCCGTCGTAAATTTCCGGCACTTCGAGCTCAAACAGCCGTTTCAACAGTCCCGGGTGGGTGCGGGAGACGAAAATTTGCGGCCCTTTTGTCGTTTTTTCCACTTTCGTAATGTATACTTTCAACCGGTCGTGCGGCTTATATGTTTCATTCGGCATTTGTTCGTTTGCCGGCAGGAGCGCCTCCGCCTTGCCGAGGCTGACGTAGACAAAGCGCGGGTCAACGCGCTGGACGATGCCGGTCATAATGTCCTCTTCACGGTCGACAAATTCGGCGTAGATGATGCTCCGCTCCGCCTCGCGCACGCGCTGGGTGACGACTTGCTTCGCCGTCTGCGCGGCGATGCGCCCGAAATCGCGCGGCGTCACTTCGAGCTCGACGACATCGCCGATTTGATAGTTCGGATTGATCCGCTGCGCGTCCTCAAGCGAAATTTCAAGGCGCGGGTCGGTCACCTCTTCGACGACATCTTTGCGGGCGAGCACGCGGATCGTGCCGGTGTCCATATTGAGATCGACGCGCACGTTTTGCGCCTGTCCGAAATTGCGTTTATACGCCGAAACGATCGCCGCTTCGATCGCTTCCATGACAACTTCTTTGCTGATGCCTTTTTCCCGCATCAAATCGGCTAACGCCTCAAGCAATTGCGTGTTCATGCAACAAAAATCCCCCTTTTGCGATTAGAAGAAAATGACGGCTAATCGGGCGCTTGCCACTTTTTCATACGGAATGGCGACCGTTTTTTGCCGTCCGCGGTCTTTGACCAACAGCGTCACGGTCGTTCCGTCAAAAGCGGTTAGTTCGCCTTCAAACTGCTTTTCTCCTTCAATGGGTTCATACGTTTTGATATATACATGTTTCCCAATGGCTTTGGCAAAATCTTTTGCCTTTTTCAGCGGCCGCTCCGCTCCGGGCGATGACACTTCCAAAAAATAGTTATGCGGAATCGGGTCGACTTCATCCAGCTTTTCGCTCAATTTTTCGCTGACAGCACCGCATTGTTCAATATCGACGCCATCGTCAGAGTCAATGAAAACGCGCAAAAACCAATTTTTCCCTTCCTTCACATATTCAATATCGACGAGTTCAAGCCCCATTTCGTCCAAGATCGGTGTGACGAGTTGTTCGACCGTTTCTGTCACCTTTTTGCTCATTGTGTTCCTCCTTACCGAGCAAACGTGCATGCATGGCATAATGAGAAAATCCCCTGCACAGGGCGGGGAATGAACGAGAGACGGGTGTCCATTCAAGACGAAAGAGTGGGTTTCCCCACTCTTTGCTTGCCATTATCTTTGCCAATTCCACTAAAACTATAACACATTGGGAAATATATTGCAACGGGAAACTGCCGCCCAGACGAAAGAGCGCTGTCCGCTTCCTTCAGCGGCGGCGTTTCCACTAAAACAGCGACAGCTGGTTATGGTCCGGAAGCGAGTCAAGGCAGCCGCGGCTTTCTAAGTACTCCAGCAGCGTTTTTGATACTTTGCCGCGCTGCTGCAAATCCTCCTTCGACAAAAACTCGCCTTCCTCGCGGGCGCGCACGATCGCCTGCGCCACGTTCGTCCCAAGCCCCGGAATGGCGTTGAACGGCGGAATGAGAGAATTGCCGTCAATGACGAATTCCGTCGCCTGCGAGCGGTACAAATCGATATTTTTAAAAGAAAATCCACGCTCGCACATCTCTAAGGCCACCTCAAGAACCGTGAGCAAGCTTTTTTCTTTCGCCGTCGCCTGAATGCCTTTGGCGTTGATTTCCTCAATCCGCTTGCGAATGGCGGCTGACCCTTTGATCATGGCGTCAAGGTCAAAGTCCTCCGCCCGCACCGTAAAGTACGACGCGTAATACAAAAGCGGATGGTGCACCTTAAAGTAGGCGATGCGCACCGCCATTAACACGTAGGCGGCGGCGTGCGCTTTCGGGAACATGTACTTGATTTTTTTGCATGAATCGATGTACCACTCCGGCACGTCATGTTTGCGCATTTCTGCTTCAAACTCCGGCGTTAAGCCTTTTCCTTTGCGCACGGATTCCATGATTTTAAAAGCGAGCGACGGCTCGAGGCCGCGGTAAATCAAATAGACCATAATGTCGTCGCGGCAGCCGATGACTTCCGATAACGTGCAAGTGCCGTTTTGAATGAGCTCTTGCGCGTTGCCGAGCCACACATCGGTGCCGTGCGACAAACCGGAAATTTGCACGAGTTCGGAAAACGTTTTTGGCCTTGTCTCTTCCAACATTTGCCGAACGAAGCGCGTGCCAAACTCCGGAATGCCGATCGTGCCGACATTGCACATGATTTGCTCCGGCGTAACACCAAGCGGCTCGGTGCTGCTGAAAATGCCCATCACATCCGGGTCGTCGGTCGGGATCGTTTTCGGATCGATGCCGCTTAAATCTTGCAGCATGCGGATGACCGTCGGATCGTCGTGCCCGAGAATATCGAGCTTCAACAAATTGTCGTGGATCGAATGGAAGTCGAAATGGGTCGTCCGCCATTCGGAGGACGTGTCATCGGCCGGATATTGAATCGGCGTAAAATCGTAAATTTCCATATAATCCGGGACGACGATGATGCCGCCCGGATGCTGCCCGGTCGTCCGCTTCACCCCGGTGCAGCCAGCCGCGAGCCGGTCGATTTCCGCGCCGCGCAGCTGCAAATTATGATCGCTCGCATACGCTTTGACAAATCCGTACGCCGTTTTGTCGGCGACCGTGCCAATCGTCCCAGCGCGGTAGACGTTGTCTTCGCCAAACAGCACTTTCGTATAGTTGTGGGCGCGCGGCTGGTATTCGCCGGAAAAGTTCAAGTCGATATCCGGCACTTTGTCGCCTTTAAAGCCGAGAAACGTCTCAAACGGGATGTCGTGCCCGTCTTTTTTGTATTTCGTCCCACATCGCGGACAGTTTTTATCCGGCAAATCAAACCCTGAGCCGACCGAACCGTCGTTAAAGAACTCCGAATGCTTGCAGTTCGGGCAAACGTAATGCGGCGGCAGCGGATTGACCTCGGTGATTTCCGTCATCGTCGCGACAAACGACGAGCCGACCGATCCGCGCGACCCGACAAGATAACCGTCATCGAGCGATTTTTTCACCAGCTTGTGCGAGATCAAATAAATGACGGCAAAGCCATGGCCGATGATGCTTTTTAGCTCCTTCTCAAGCCGCTCTTCAACAAGTTTCGGCAACGGGTCGCCGTAAATTTCCTTCGCCCGCCGGTAGCTCATTTCCCGGATTTCCTCGTCCGCCCCTTCGATGCGCGGCGTATACAGCTCATCTTTGATCGGCTTGACATCGCCGATTAACGAAGCGATTTTTTGCGTGTTGTCGATAACGATTTCCTTCGCTTTTTCCGGCCCTAAAAACGAGAAGCAGTCAAGCATTTCATTCGTCGTACGGAAATACACATCCGGCAGCTCATGGCGGTTGAGCGGATTCGCCCCGCCTTGCGAATGGATTAAGATTTTCCGGTAAATTTTATCTTCTGGGTTCAAGTAATGGACGTTGCCGGTGGCGACGACCGGGATGTCAAGCTTCTCACCAAGGGCGACGATGCTGCGGATGATGTTTTTGATCATCTCTTCGTCTTTCACATAATCCATCTCGATGAGCGGCTTGTACACGTCCGGCGGATGCACTTCAAGAAAATCGTAAAAACGGGCGATGTCTTCGACTTCTTCCGGCGCCTTTTGGATCAAGTTGTCAAACAGCTCTCCTTTGTCGCAGCCCGAGCCGACAAGCAGGCCGTCGCGGTGCTTGACGAGCACGGAGCGCGGGATGCGCGGCACACGGTGAAAATATTGAATGTGCGACAATGACACAAGCTTGAACAAATTTTTCAATCCAGTCTCGTTTTGCGCCAACAGCGTCACATGGAACGGGCGCGCAAGCCGATAGGACGCTTCGCTGTGCGTGCGGCTGTTTAATTCGTCATGAAACAGTATGCCGCGCTCTTCCGCTTCCTTCAACAGCCGCATAAGCAAATGCCCGGTCGCCTCCGCGTCGTAGATGGCGCGGTGATGCTGCGTCAATTCAATGTCAAATTTTTTGCACAATGTATTGAGCCGATGGTTTTTCAAATCCGGGTATAAAAAACGGGCCAGCTCGAGCGTATCGATGACTGGATTCGCGATTTTGCCGCGCCCCATGCGAGCGAGGCCCGCGTTTAAAAAACCGATGTCAAAGCTGGCGTTGTGGGCAACAAGCGTCGCATCGCCGGCCCAGTCAACAAAACGGGCTAGCACCTCGTCCGGCTTCGGGGCGTCTTTCACCATCTCATCGGTGATCCCAGTCAGCTCCATCGTTGTCACTGACAACGGATGTCCAGGGTTGGCAAACGACATGAACCGGTCGATGATCTCGCCGTCTTTCACTTTCACCGCCGCCAGCTCAATGATCGTATTGTACACAGCCGACAGGCCCGTCGTCTCGACGTCAAAGACGACGTACGTTTCCTCCGAAAGACGGCGGTGCGTTTCATTGTAGGCGATCGGCACGCCATCGTCGACGATGTTCGCCTCA
Organism: Geobacillus sp. CAMR5420; assembly: GCF_000691465.1. Lineage (NCBI taxonomy): Bacteria > Bacillati > Bacillota > Bacilli > Caryophanales > Anoxybacillaceae > Geobacillus > Geobacillus sp. CAMR5420. Next base: position 164,603 of record NZ_JHUS01000029.1, on the reverse strand, counting down.
AGGCCGTAAATGACCTTCATGCCGTGTTTTTTCGCCGCGCTGTAGGCCTCCGGAAACGACTGAACAACGGCATGGTCGGTGACGGCGATCGCCGGATGCCCCCATTTTTTCGCTTGCTCAATGAGTTTTGTCACCGAGGTGACCGCGTCCATTTGGCTCATCGGGGTATGCAAATGGAGCTCGACCCTCTTTTCCCCTTCCGGCGCCGTATCTTGCCGTTCGTTTGCGGCGATTTCGTTCAAATCGTTGGCGATGATGACCAAATCACGGACGAACGTATCGTTTTGCACGCTGCCGCGCACTTTCACCCACATGCCTTTTTTGACGCCGCTCATGAGCTCGGCGTCCTCTTTGTCGCGCGAGAACATTTTGACTAAAATCGAGTTCGTGTAATCTGTGATTTTCATGGTCAACAGCGTGCGGCCGCTTTTTAATTCGCTCACTTCGGCGTCAAATACATAGCCTTGCACAACGACGCGCCGCTCTTCTTCGACGATCGTTTCAAGCCGCCGCACCGGCTCCTCGTCGCGGATCGGATAGCCGATGACAAGCGGACCGGACGGCGGCGCAGACGCGGCCTTTTCTTCTTCCCTCGCTAAATCGGTCAGTACAGCAAGCGCTCGCTCTTCGTCCTCTTGCTGTTTTTGCGCCAAAAACTGTTCCATTTCTTGCTTGGACGGCTCGACGCTGACGTCAAGCTGAAGGGGGGGGAACCCAAACGAAGCGTACACATCAGCGATTTTTTTGGCGAACCGCCGTTTGACCGCCAGCGCTTCCGCTTCATGGCGGGCGGCGACAAGCAACTTGTTTCCTTTCAGCTCCGGCGTCTGCCGGCTGAGCCAATCGACAAGCGGCGACATGCCTTCTTGCAGCTCGGCAAGGCAAAGCGGCCAATACGCCTGCACATCCTCCTCTGTCACGCGCGGCGCTTCAACCTCCATCGTATGGCGGACGGCGGCGATATGGCGGAACGCCGTTTGCAGCCGATCGACAAACGTTTTGTATACATGAACCGGCAGCACGTTGGCGAACTGAAAGTAAAAATGCCAGCTTTTCTCCTCTTTATCGATTACGACTTTGCGAATGGCGGCCTCACGAAAATGCGGCATCCATTCGTCCGACGTCATCTTCAGCTGCTCAAGCAGGATGAGAAACCGCTCTTTTTGCTCTTTTGTCACCATGACGTCCGTTTGTTCCCCTCTCAACATCATTCTCTTTCTATAATCAATCATACCATAACAAAAGCGCCGGCGAAAAAGACAGAATTCTTTTTCGCCAGCGCCGGCACTCATGATTGAAGGAGACGGCGCGCAGTGTCGACAAGCTCGCTGACCGGCACATCGAACGTCTCGCCTGTTTTCCGCACTTTTACTTCCACAACGCCTTCGCCCGCTCGCTTGCCGACGGTGACGCGGAGCGGAATGCCGATCAAATCGCTGTCGGCAAACTTCACCCCGGCCCGTTCGGGGCGGTCGTCATACAACACTTCAAACCCAGCCTGTCCGAGCTTTTCATACCACTCTTCCGCCAACGCACGCTGTTCATCGCTTTTTGCGTTCGCTGTCAGCAAATGGATGTGAAACGGCGCGACCGAAGCCGGCCACACGAGCCCGTGTTCGTCAGCAAACTGTTCGGCGATCGCGGCCACCAATCTTGATACGCCGATGCCGTAGCAACCCATGATCATCGTCTGCGTTTGGCCGTTTTCATCCAAATAGACGGCGTTCATCGCTTCGCTGTATTTTGTCCCCAGCTTAAACACATGCCCGACTTCAATGCCGCGGGCGAAGCGGATCGTCCCTTTGCCATCTGGAGACGGGTCGCCTTCTTTTACGAAGCGCAAATCGGCGTATTGACTGACGGCAAAATCGCGGCCCGGGTTGACTCCGATGTAATGGTATCCTTCCTCGTTCGCACCGCAAACGCCGTTGACGATGGCGGCGACAGCATGGTCCGCGATCACAGTGACGTCTTCGCTGACGCCGATCGGGCCGAGCGAGCCGATTGGAGCGTTCATCACCCGCTCCGTTTCTTCCGGCGTCGCCAATTCGACGACCGTCGCGTCGAGCACGTTTTTCACCTTCACCTCGTTCGCTTCATGATCACCGCGGACGAGAACGAGCACATAGCGGCCGTCCACATTGAACAAAAGCGATTTGATGCAGCGCTCCGGCGATATTTGTAAGTGCGAAGCGACTTCAGCGATCGTTTTTTGCCCCGGCGTCGCCACTTTTTTCAATTCGGCTGGCGGCTCATCGCTTTTTTCGTACGTCGCCACGACCGGCGCCATCTCGATGTTGGCGGCATAGTCAGACGCATCGGAGTAGGCGATCGTATCTTCGCCGATGTCCGAGAGCACCATAAACTCATGCGTATCTTTGCCGCCAATCGCCCCCGAGTCGGCGATGACGGCGCGGAAGTTCAATCCGCAGCGGCGGAAAATGTTCGCATACGCCTCATACATGTTGTTGTACGTTTCATCCAAGCTTTCTTTCGACGTATGGAACGAGTAGGCGTCTTTCATCATGAACTCGCGGCCGCGCAACAGCCCAAAACGCGGACGCTTTTCATCGCGGAATTTCGTTTGGATTTGATACAAGACAAGCGGCAGCCGCTTGTACGTTTTCACTTCGTCGCGGACGATCGCCGTGATCATTTCCTCATGCGTCGGCCCGAGGGCGAAATCGCGCTCGTGCCGGTCTTTTAAGCGCATCAGCTCCGGCCCGTACGAGTACCAGCGGCCGGACTGCTGCCAAAGCTCAGCCGGCTGCAAGGCCGGCATGAAGAGCTCCATCGCTCCAATCCGGTTCATTTCCTCGCGAATGATGGCTTCCACTTTTTGCAAAACACGCTGCCCAAGCGGCAAAAACGTATAGACGCCGCTTGCACTTTGACGAATGAAGCCGGCCCGCAGCAGGAGCTGATGGCTTTTCACTTCCGCATCCGCCGGCACTTCACGCAACGTCGGAATAAATGCTTGACTTTGTCTCATCCATTAGCCACCTCGTTTTCTCTCTATAGGAAAAATTTTTGAATGTCATTCCATGTCACAACGAGCATGAGCAGCATAAGCAGGGCGAAGCCGATAAAATGGACCATTCCTTCTTTTTGCCGGTCGACCGGCTTGCCGCGCACCGCTTCAATGGCGAAAAAGAGGAGCCGCCCGCCGTCTAGCGCCGGCAATGGCAACAAGTTGACAATCCCCAGGTTGATGCTTAAAATCGCGCCCCATTTCATCAAGTAGTAGATCCCGGACTCAGCAACTTTGCCGGTCGATACGGCGATGCCGACCGGTCCGGACAGCATGTCAAGCTGAAACTGGCCGGTGATCAATTGGCCGAGCCCCGTTACAATTTCCCGCGTCCAGTAGTACGTCTCAACCAGCCCTTGCTTGATCGAGCCCAACACCGATTTTTCCATCGGCTGATAGACGCCGATCAAGCCGATCGTCTCCCCTTGCACCGTTTTCGCCTCCGGAGTGACCGTCACACTCCGTTCTTTCCCATTCCGCTCAATTTGAAACTGAAGCGGTTCTCCCGGATGGGCGCGAATCGTGTTGACGATTTCCGTCCACGTTTCCATCCGTTCGCCGTTAATGGCGATCACTTCATCCCCTTGCTTCAAGCCGGCAGCGCGCGCCGCTCCTTCCGGCGTCAGCTCGCCGATCACCGGCTTGTCGACCGGATAGCCTTGCAAAAGGCCGATGATGATAAAGACAACGAGCGACAAGAGAAAGTTGGCGAGCGGTCCGGCCAAAATCGTCATCGTTCGCTGTCCGAGCGTTTTTGCCGCAAATTGGCGATGGTACGGGGCGATTTGAATCTCTTGGCGGTCGACGACGAAAAATGCCGGCTCCTTGACCGTAAACCGCTCGAACCGCTCGCCGTCCGTATAGCCGGTCACATACATTCCATGCTCTAAATCAGCCTCTTCCACTTCCACAACGCGGATATTCGGATAATCGTCCTTATGGTTGAGGACGATTTTTTCCACTTGGCCGCTGCCATCAAGCAAGAGGCCGACGACTTGCCCACGCTTCAATTCAATCGTCTCCGGGTCTTCGCCGGCCATGCGGACGAAGCCGCCAAGCGGGAGAAGGCGGATCGTGTACACCGTTTCGTTTTTCTTAAACGAAAACACTTTCGGCCCGAAGCCGATGGCAAATTCGCGGCACAAAATGCCGGCCCGTTTTGCTAGCAACAAGTGGCCGAGCTCGTGAAAAAAGACGAGGGCACCAAAGACGATGATAAATGAAATGATCGATTCCAACGTTTCAACCACCTTTATGATAGTAGTGAGCGAACGTAGGCGCGCGCGTCCGCATCGATTTCGCGAATGTCCTCAAGCTGCGGATCGCTCACTGGCCGATGGCGCTCGAGCGCGCGTTCAATCCACTCCTCGATGGCCAAAAATGGAATGCGCCCGGCTAAAAACGCCGCCACCGCCTCCTCATTGGCCGCATTCAACACCGTCGGCAGCGAGCCGCCGCGCTTGCCAGCCTCATAGGCGAGACGCAAACAGCGATAGCGGTCGAAATCAACCGGGGCGAAATGGAGCGCCCCAAGCGAGATTAAATCAAGCGGCTTGGCGGACGGGAGCGGCAACCGCTTTGGATACGCAAGCGCATATTGGATCGGAACGCGCATATCCGGCTCGCCGAGCTGGGCCAACACGCTTGTATCGCGAAACGCAACGAGCGAATGGATGATGCTTTCTCGATGCAAAACGACCTCGATCCGCTCATACGGCAGCCCGAACAGCCAATGAGCCTCAATGACCTCAAACCCTTTATTCATCATTGTCGCCGAATCAATCGTAATTTTTGCCCCCATCGACCAGTTCGGATGGCGGAGCGCCTCCTCGACCGTCACATGAGCGAGCTCTCGGCGCGTCTTGTCGCGGAAGCTGCCGCCGGATGCGGTCAGAATGAGTTTGTCAACTTGTTCAATCTTTTCTCCTTGCAGACATTGAAAAATGGCGGAATGTTCGCTGTCAACCGGCAACAGCGGCACGCCGCGCCGCTTGGCTGCAGCCATGACGAGATGTCCGGCGACAACGAGCGTCTCTTTGTTGGCGAGGGCGATCGCTTTTCCCGCTTCAATCGCCTTCAGCGTCGGCACGAGGCCGACGCTGCCGACGACGGCGGTGACGACAACATCGGCTTGTGGGCAAACGGCCGCTTCAATCAATCCTTCCTCCCCGTACACGATCGCCGTCCGCCCGCGGTACTCGCGAGAGAGCACTTCATACGCATCGCGGTCAGCGACGGCGACAAGACTTGGGGAAAATTCAGCGATCAGCCGCCTCGCCGCCTCGATATTTTTCCCGACCGATGCGGCGGCCAAGCGGAATTCGTCCGGATGGGCGCGGATGACATCGAGCGTCTGTGTGCCGATCGATCCGCTCGCCCCTAATATACTAATATATTTCAATCGTTTCACTCCTCACCCACTTATCGTGCGATTTCAAGCAATATGTACAACAGCGGCAGCACGAACAGCAAGCTGTCAAACCGGTCTAAAATGCCGCCATGTCCCGGCAAAATCGCCCCGGAATCTTTGACGCCGTAATGGCGCTTAAATGCCGATTCGATCAAATCGCCGAGCTGACCGAACGCCGACAGCAGCAACGCGACGCCAAGCGCGGCCGCCAAACTGCCAAACGGCGCCGCCGCCCACTCGTAAATCGCAGCGACAACAGCCGCGGAAGCGATGCCGCCGATGGCGCCTTCCACCGTTTTTTTTGGGCTGATCTCCGGCCATAGCTTGCGCCGGCCAAACGCGCGGCCAAAGAAATACGCCCCAATGTCAGTCGCCCAAATGACAAACAAGGCATAAACGAAGTACACGAACCCAACCAAACGAACAGCGCCGAAACAGAAAAACCCTACGCCGACATAGACGACCGCCAAAACGACAAACGCCGCCTCATCGAACGAGAGCGCATTTTTCGTCACGACTGTGCCGACAAGCAGCAAAAAAGCCAAAGCGGCGAGCACGCCAAATTTGGCGGTCCCAGACGCCAACCACTCGCCGCCGTAACGGGCGGGAACGAGCAACAGCCAAAGGGCGATCAATCCAGCCGCCCCGACAAACGACAACGGGTGCATCCCTTTCATCCGCAACAATTCAAACAGCCCAATCGTGGCCAATATATATGTTACTATTATAAACGGAAATCCGCCAAAAATAACAATCGGCAAAAAGAGCGCCGCCGCTATGACTCCGGTGATGATTCGCTGCTTCATCGCGCTGACACTCCTCCAAATCGGCGGTCGCGCCGCTGGTAAGCGGCAATCGCCTCTAAGAAATGTTGCTCCGTAAAATCCGGCCATAAGACATCCGTAAACCAAAGTTCCGTATACGCCAACTGCCAAAGCATGAAATTGCTCAAGCGAATCTCCCCGCTCGTACGGATGAGCAAGTCAGGGTCAGCGAGCCCGCTCGTCATCAAGTACGAGGAAATGAGCGGCTCGGTGATGTCTTCCGGCGCGAGCATCCCGCGTTCAACGTCTTTGGCGATCTGCTTTACGGCGGCAGTGATTTCCGCCCGGCTTCCATAATTAAGGGCAAAGTTTAACACAAGGCCGGTGTTGCCGCTTGTTTCCTTCACGGCTTTCTCGACCGCCCGGCGCGTATGATCAGGCAGCGCCTCCGCATGACCGATCACTTGGACTTTGACATTTTCGGCGACGAGCTCGGGAAGAAACGTCGTCAAAAACTGTTCCGGCAGCTTCATCAAATAATCGACTTCACTTTTCGGACGTTTCCAGTTTTCTGTCGAAAACGCGTAAAGCGACAAAATCTGAATCCCCAGCTCATTCGCAAAACGAGTGATTTTGCGCACAACTTGCATGCCTTCGTAATGGCCGGCCGCCCTTGGCAGCGCCCGCTTTTTCGCCCATCTCCCGTTTCCGTCCATAATGATGGCGACGTGGTTCGGCATCGGATGCCTGAGCACCTCTTCTTTCGTCACCGGGACGTCTTTCTCTTTTGTTTTTCGCATTTTATTGAACATACGAGTCCTCCGGGATCGTGTTTTGCCTTTCCATTATAGCAAAAAAACCCTCCATCAACATAGAGGGTTTGCATGGTTTTGCCTATACTTCCATCACTTCTTTTTCTTTTTCTTTTGTGATGGCGTCAATTTTGGCGATGTGGTCATCGGTCAGCTTTTGCACTTCGTCCGTGTAGCTGCGGAGCTCATCTTCCGTAATCTCGCCGTTTTTCTCGAGTTTTTTCAATTCATCGTTCGCATCGCGGCGGATGTTGCGCACCGCGACTTTCGCGTCTTCTGAATACTTTTTGACAAGCTTCGCGAGCTCGCGGCGCCGTTCCTCGGTGAGCGGCGGAATGACAAGACGAATGACCGATCCGTCATTCGATGGCGTCAGCCCTAAATCCGATGCTAAAATCGCTTTTTCCATTTCTTTAATGGCCGATTTGTCGTACGGCTGAATGACAAGCAGCCGCGCTTCCGGCACACTGATGGAGGCCAGTTGGTTGATTGGCGTCGGCACGCCGTAATAGTCAACGGTTACTTTCTCAAGCAGCCCTGCGTTCGCCCGTCCGGCGCGAATGCTTGCCAGCTCGCGGGTGAACGCTTGCACCGCTTTATCCATCTTTTCTTTCGCCTGTTGGATCACTTGCTTTGCCATCGTTATTTCCCCCTTACGATCGTTCCGATGTTTTCACCTAACACAGCGCGTTTAATATTGCCTTCTTCCATAATCGAGAAGACGATGAGCGGAATGTTGTTGTCCATGCAAAGCGAGGAAGCAGTCGAATCCATGACGCCGAGCCCTTGCTTGATGACGTCCAAGTACGACAGCTCATCGTATTTGACCGCATTGGCGTCGACGTTCGGGTCGGCGCTGTAGACGCCATCGACGTTGTTTTTCGCCATTAAAATGACGTCCGCCTCGATTTCCGCCGCCCTGAGCGCCGCGGTCGTATCGGTCGAAAAGTACGGGTTGCCTGTGCCGGCGGCGAAAATGACAACTCGTTTTTTCTCAAGATGGCGAATCGCCCGGCGGCGAATGTACGGTTCAGCCACTTGCCGCATTTCAATCGATGTTTGCACCCGTGTTTCCACGCCGAGCTGCTCAAGGCTGTCCTGCAAGGCGAGGGCGTTCATCACCGTCGCCAACATGCCCATGTAATCGGCCGTCGCCCGGTCCATGCCCATTTCGCTTCCTGTTTTTCCACGCCAAATGTTGCCGCCGCCGACGACGATGGCGACCTCGACGCCCAGTTCAACGACTTCTTTCACTTGTTTGGCGATCGACTGAATGACCGCCGGTTGAATGCCAAACCCTTGCTTTCCGGCGAGCGCTTCCCCGCTCAACTTTAACACGACGCGTTTGTATTTTGGCTGTTCCATGTCCAACCTCCATGATGCGAATCACTTTGAAAAACAGGGAACACGCGCGTGTTCCCTGTTGCGGTCCGTCATTGTTTTCTGACTTGGCTCATGACTTCTTCTGCAAAATTGTCTTGGCGTTTTTCGAGCCCTTCGCCGACTTCGTAACGGATGAACTGCTTGACTGTTGCTCCGTTCGATTCGACGTATTGGCGCACCGTCACATCCGGGTTTTTCACGAACGCTTGCTCGAGCAGGCAGACGTCTTCGTAAAACTTGTTCAGCCGGCCTTCGACCATTTTTTCAACGATTTTCTCCGGCTTGCCTTCGTTTAAGGCTTGCTGCTTCAACACTTCACGCTCATGCGCAATCTCTTCCTGCGGCACGTCGTCGCGCGAGACGTATTTCGGATGAAGTGCGGCAATGTGCATGGCCACATCTTTGGCGACGTCTTCGCTCGCATTGCCGGCTAATAACGTTAATACGCCGATGCGCCCGCCCATGTGCAAGTACGCACCGAACGTTTCGCCGTCCGCTTTATTGACGACGGCAAAGCGGCGAAGCGTAATTTTTTCACCAATTTTAGCGATCGCTTCGTTGATGTAGTCTTGGACGGTCGAGCCGTTGTCCATCGTTTGACCGAGCGCTTCATCAAGCGAAGCCGGCTTTTGTTTCAGCAAGTGGGCGGCCAGCTCTTTGACAAGCGTTTGGAATGCTTCGTTTTTCGCAACGAAGTCCGTTTCCGAGTTCACTTCCAAAATGACGGCGGTATTGCCTTCCACCGCGATGTACGCCATCCCTTCGGCCGCGATGCGGTCCGCTTTTTTCGCCGCTTTGGCAATTCCTTTTTCGCGCAGCCAGTCGATCGCTTTCTCCATGTCACCGTTTGTTTCGGTGAGCGCCTTTTTGCAGTCCATCATGCCTGCGCCTGTTTTTTCGCGCAGTTCTTTCACCATTTGTGCTGTAATCGCCATAAAAAAATCCTCCTTCTCATTGTCCCGTATATGTATCGGTGCCGGCAGCGGCTTCCCGTTTTGCCCTTATTCGTTAGTATAGCCAAAAGTTGCTCATTTCTGTCTCAAAAAAAGGTGATAAAAGGCTTTCCCCTCTTATCACCTTTCTTGTGCATCGTTACTCTGCTGCGACGGCCGCTTCTTCGCCTTGTTTCGCCTCAAGCACGGCGTCGGCGATTTTCGAAGTCAACAGCTTAACAGCGCGGATGGCGTCGTCGTTGGCCGGAATGACATAGTCAATTTCATCCGGATCGCAGTTCGTGTCGACGATGCCGATGATCGGGATGTTCAGCTTGCGCGCTTCCGCCACCGCGATCCGCTCTTTGCGCGGGTCAATGACAAACAACGCATCCGGCAGCTCTTTCATGTCTTTGATGCCGCCCAAAAACTTCTCAAGACGCTCTTTTTCTTTTTTCAAGCGAATGACTTCTTTTTTCGGCAGAACGTCAAATATCCCATCTTCTTCCATTTTTTCAATTTCACGCAGCCGTTTGATCCGCTTTTGGATCGTAGCGAAGTTCGTCAGCGTGCCGCCGAGCCAGCGTTGGTTGACATAAAACATGCCGCAGCGTTCCGCTTCTTCCTTCACCGACTCTTGCGCTTGTTTTTTCGTGCCGACGAACAAAATTTTGCCGCCATTCGCCGCCAATTCGCGGACGAAGTTGTATGCTTCCTCGACTTTTTTCACCGTTTTTTGCAAGTCGATGATATAGATGCCGTTGCGCTCCGTGAAAATGTATTTTTTCATCTTCGGATTCCAACGGCGCGTCTGATGTCCAAAGTGGACGCCAGCTTCAAGCAGTTGTTTCATCGAAATAACCGACATGTATGCTCCTCCTGTTTCCTTAGTGGTTTTTGGTCCTCCGCCTGCCTCATCTTTCAGCAAGACTGGCGTTGCCAGCACCGTTGCTGAAATCATCAGGCGTGTGTATTCACACCATGAAAAAATATATCACAACTGCAAGCGGCAAATCAAGCTGTTATTCGCCTATTGATTCGTTTTTTGCGCAAATTTGAGCCATAGCTCGACTTCTGTTTTCCCTTTGCCGAGCTGTTTGGCAATTTCCTCGACCGTCGCCCCTTCCGCATATAGGCGGCGAGCAAGCTCACTCGCGTCCGCTGGTCGGGTGAGTGAAAGTTCGAGCACATCCTTGACCGTTCCGATGTCTGGGAAATAGCCCGGAGCGGCGCTTGGGCGGCTTGTTTCTGTGCGTTTTTCGGTTTCTCCCCGCTCCGCCGGCTCGTTTTCCTCCTTTTTTGCTTCCGCTGTTCGCTTTTCGAACCCCCCTCCGATTTCACCGCCTCCTGCCCCCAGCATGGACGCCGTCTCTTTCCCGTTTGCGCCCCGTTGCACACTGGGCGCATCGTTCGTTTCCGGTGCAGAAACGAATGGAGCCGCTCCGCTGCCAAGCAACGAGTCAAGTTCAGCCAAAAATCGCTCGTTTTCTTCCTTCCAAGCAGCGAGATAAGCGGTCATGGCTTCCTCGAGCTCCTCGGCCCGCCTCTCCGCCTCGCCAAGCCGCGACAGGCGAAGGAAAAGCACAATGATCAACCAAAACGACAAGGCGTGCAGCAGCAAACTGATCGTTAGCCAAAATGCCATCATGATGTTCACTATCCTTGAATGTCGATCGTTTTTCCTTTATAAGGGTGTCCTCCAAAACGGGACGCCTCCTGCTCAAGACGGGCGCTCGTTCGTTTATCCGTCACCCGACGGCGCGCACGCTCCGCCCGCTTTTGGCCGGCAGTTGCCATTTGCGCCTGCACTGCATAGGAGTGTTGTTGCGTCGAAGCTTGAAGCCTTTCCGCGTCGGGCGCTTTCGGCATGACGCTTTGCAACGCTGGAAGCTGGATGTCCATCGCTTTTTCTCTCCCCTCATGGCTCTTTTTCAAAAAAGCGGCGCAGTTTCCAAAGCGCTTTCGCATGAATTTGCGAAATTCTTGATGTCGACAAATGCAAAAGGCTCCCGATTTCTGTAAACGTCAGCTCCTCTTTATAAAACAAACTGATGACGAGCTGCTCTTTTTCATTCAGCTGTCCGATGGCTTCAGCCAGCTTTTCGATCATTTCCTGCTTAACGATTTGCTCCTCGGGAAGCGGAGCGCGGTCGTCGCGAACCGAAAGCAGTCCTTCATCTTCGTCGACGGTCGTCTGCCCGAGCGGCAGCCAATGGGAAAAAAACGTTTCACTCGCCGCCGCCTGCACTTCCTCTTCCGTCATCCCGAGCTCAGCGGCGATCTCTTTCGCCGTCACCGATCGCATGTGCCGCTGTTCAAGCCGCTCGATCGCTTCCTCAATTTTTTTTGCCTTATCGCGCATGCTGCGCGGCAGCCAGTCTTCTTTGCGCAAACCGTCTAAGATGGCGCCGCGGATGCGAAACGAGGCGTACGTGTCGAACTTCAAATCACGCGATGGATCAAATTTCTCCAACGCATCGTATAAGCCGACGAGTCCAAGGCTGACGAGCTCATCCTTCGGCACGGAGCTCGGCAGCGTCGCCGAAAGCCGCTGTACGTGGTAGAAAACAAGCGGCATATAGCGCTGCACCAGCTCCTCGGCCGCGCGACGGTCGCGGCCATGGATCCACTCCTCCCAATATTTCCGTTCTTCTCCTTTTAGCGCGCTTCCCATTCTTCTCCCCCTTGCCTTGCGGAAACGGCGCATCCTAGTCATATTTCCTTTATTTCTTGAGCGGCGGTGCGGATGGAGAGCACGCCCGTCTGCGGATTAAATTCGATCGTGCGGCCGCTATGGCCCCCGACATCTTCGGCGACGACTGGAATGTGAAGCCGCTCGAGCTGCTTTTTCACTTCCTCCACATTGCGCGCGCCAATGCGCATCATATCGCCGCCAACTGCCGAAAACGAAAACATTTGTGCCCCGCCAGCCAGCTTCGCTTTCAGCATCCCTTTCCGCCCGCCAGCGGCCATGACAAGCTGAACGAGCGCCTCGACCGCCGTATCAGCGTATTTGGCCGCATTGATGACTCCGCCGCGCGCCATCGAGGAATGCGGAAGCATGACATGCGCCATGCCGGCAACCGCCTTGCCTGCATCGTAAATGACGACGCCGACGCACGACCCAAGCCCGCACGTGCGGATGACATTCGGCGCTATGACGACCTCCATTTCCGCAATGCCGATTTTGACAGCCTGCGCTGTGCTCATAGACCATCCACACCTAACGCTCGAAAGATAGTGGAAAACGACTCGGGGTCAGGCAGAAGAAAGAAATGGCCGTTGATGCTTTCGTCCGGGCGCCGTTCATCATAAATGGCTGTGTCAATCAAAATGGCGTAATCGCCAACGCGCGACAGCTCAAGCAACCCAAACGACAGCACAGCTCCGATCATGTCAATGGCCAATGCCGGCACAGACGGGTGCAAGTTGAGCCGCGTAAAGTCAGCCAATGCCGACAAATACGAGCCGGCTAAAATATTGCCGAGCTCCTGAAGCGCCGAGCAGCCAAGCTCATGGGCTTCTCCTTGAAACGAAAACGAGTCATCGCCAATCATCCGGCGGACAAAACGCTCAGCCTGTTCCGGCGGCAGCACGAAAAACATGTTTCCCGGCGCTTCTCCTTCGATGCGCAAATAGACGCACGCCACTATTTGTTCCGGTCCACCGATTGATTCCATCATTTCGGCAAACGTCGCAATTTGAACGCGCGGCACCGCCATTTCAATTTTTTTGTTTAGCAACGTCGACAAAGCCGTCGCCGCGTTGCCGGCGCCAATGTTGCCGATTTCGCGCAAAATGTCAATATGCATCCCCGTCAAGTTGCGAATATCGTCCAATGTCAATGCTCCTCTCCACGGGTTATCGGTCGAGCACTTTCGCCAAATCGAGCAAAATGAGGAGCCGATTCTCCACTTTCGCCACGCCGTCGATGTAACTTGCCTCAACGGAGCCAATTGCCTCTGGCGGCGGTTCGATGCTTTCCGCCGGCAGATCAAGGACATCATTCGCGGCATCGACGATGAGCCCGACTTCCATATCCTCAAGAGCAACGATAATGATCCGCGTCTGTTCCCCATATGGTTCGGGGGCAAACCCGAACCGCTCGCGCAAATCGATGATCGGCGTCACAACACCGCGCAAGTTGATGACCCCTTTTACATAATGGGCCGTCCCCGGCACGCGCGTGATCGGCTGCATTTTCTCGATGGAACGGACATGCTGCACCGGCAGAGCATATTCTTCTTCTTTCAAGCGAAACGCAATCACTTTCCAGTCTGCTTGCACGCTGGCCGTCATCCAATCCTCCCCCTTTTTTTCGACATGCCACTGAAAACGGCAGATCAACGCCATAGGCGCCCCCGCACCGACACGGCCATCTCCTACTTCACGAGCGCGTTGCAGTCGATAATCAGCGCCACTCGGCCGTCTCCCAAAATCGTCGCCCCCGAGATGGCAAAAACGGAAGATAAATAGTTTCCTAGCGATTTCAACACGACTTCTTGCTGCCCGATAAACGAGTCGACCGCCAGCGCCGCCAGTTTTTCCCCTTTCCGGACGATCACGACCGCCACCGCATCTCCGTCATCGGCCGCTCCAGGAACAGCGAAGACGTCTTTCAGGCGGACGAGCGGCACGATTTTGCCGCGAAAATCGATGACCGGCTGGTTGTGGGCGGAAAAAATCTCTTCCTTTTTCACCAGCGCCGTCTCAATGATCGATGACAGCGGAATCGCGTACGTTTCCTCAGCGATTTGAACGAGCAACACCGAAATGATCGACAATGTGAGCGGCAGCTGAATGGAAAAGAGCGACCCTTTTCCAGGCTGCGAATCGACCGAAACGGTGCCGCCGAGCGATTCAATCGTGCTTTTGACGACATCCAAACCGACGCCGCGGCCGGAAATGTCCGAAACTTTTTCAGCGGTCGAAAAGCCGGGAGCGAAAATAAGCTCGTAAATTTGCTGATCGTTCAAATGCTCCGCCGCCTGCGGCGAGACAATGCCGCGGCTTTTCGCCTTTTGCAGCACCTTCTCCCGGGAAATGCCGGCGCCGTCATCTTCGATTTCAATAAAGACATGGTTGCCGCTATGGTACGCTCGCAATTGAATGATCCCTTCTTCTGGCTTTCCGCGCGCCGCCCGGACGTCCGGCGCTTCGATGCCGTGGTCGAGCGCATTGCGGATCAAATGGACAAGCGGGTCGCCGATTTCATCGATCACCGTCCGGTCAAGCTCGGTATCCGCGCCGATGATGTCAAGACGCACCTTTTTGCCGAGCTCGCGGGCGAGCTGGCGCACCATGCGCGGAAAGCGGTTGAACACCGTTTCGACCGGCACCATGCGCATATTTAAAATGATCGTCTGCAAATCGCTCGAGATGCGAGACATCCGCTCGACCGTTTCCGTCAATTCGGCATGGTTCAGCTCGCGGGAAATTTGCTCAAGCCGACCGCGATCAACAACCAATTCTTCAAATAAGTTCATCAACCGATCGAGCCGTTCAATGTTGACGCGGATCGTTTTCGTCGCCTGTTTTACTGTTTGTTTTTCCGGCGCCTCTGCTTCGGCTTGAACGGCCGCGGCCTGCTCCATAGCGGCCGGTTGTTGGGGCGCAGCCGCTTTCTCACTTTCTGCCGACGGTTCATCGCTCGATAGCCTAGACACCTTGACGTCATCAATTTCCGAAATGCCCATCAGCCGCTTTTGCAACTCATCGGCTGGCGCTTTGGATACGACCGTAACGAGAAACTCCCGGTCAAACTGTTCTTCCTCCAGCATCTCGACCGGCGGCGTTGCTTTCACAATTTCTCCGACTTCATTCAGCTGTTCAAACACCATATAGACGCGCGCTGCTTTCAACAAGCAGTCATCGCGAAGCCGAACGCGGATTTCGTAGACGGAAAATCCCTGCTCCTTCGCCTGCTCGAGCACATGGTATTCAAATTCCCCATACGCATGTTCAAGGGGCGGTTCTTCTCTTGCTGCCTGCTTGTTGGGCATCTCCCCTTGCTCGATTCGTTTCAGCTGTTCGACTGTTCTCCTTACATCGCGCGTTCCGTCGCCGCCTGCAGCGATGGAACTGATCATCGCCTCCAAATGGTCGACGGCCTCAAAAATGACGTCAAGCAATTCCGGGGTAACGGAAAGCCGCCGATTGCGTATGCCATCGAGCACGTTTTCCATTTGGTGCGTCAAATTGGCCAAATCTTCAAACCCCATCGTGGCGGACATGCCTTTCAACGTATGGGCCGAACGGAAAATATCATTCACCACAGACATGTCCTCCGGCGTTTTTTCAAGTTCCAACAGCCGCTCGTTGATCGCCTGCAAATGCTCTTTGCTTTCATCAATAAATAAATCCAAATATTGGCTCATGTCCATGCCGTTTCCCCCTCACTCCCCGATCGATTGGACGATGGCAGCGGCGATGCTGTCAAGCGGTGCGATGACATCAACGACGCCAGCCTCGATCGCCGCTCTTGGCATCCCAAAGACAACGGCTGTCTCGCGCGCTTCCGCGATCGCTTTTGTGTTCCCGCTTTCCTTCAGGATTTTCAACCCTACTGTTCCGTCGCTTCCCATGCCGGTCATAATCACCGCGATTTTCCGACAGCGGCGAATGGCAGCGAGCGACTCGAACAACACGTCAACAGCCGGACGATGGCCGGCGCGCGGCGGCGATTCGTCGAAACGGGCTTTAAGTGCGCCGCCTTCTTCGCGAACGATGAGATGGACGCCGCCTGGCGCGATATAGGCGGTGCCATTTTGCAGCACTTCCCCGTCTTCCGCCTCCTTGACCGTGATCGCGGCAAGCGCATCAAGCCGGTTGGCGAGCGATGTCGTAAATCCTTTGGGCATATGCTGGACAGCGACGACCGGAGCGGCTAGATCGGGCGGAAGCTGCGTCAGCACCGTCTCGAGCGCGCGCGGGCCGCCGGTGGAAGTGCCGATCGCGACGATGGCCTGTTGCGGCTGCGCCGCCGCTTTGAACGATGGGCGCCAAGACGGACGTTGGCGGCGCGGGGCAGTCAAGGCAGCCACGTTCGCTTCGCTCGCGTGCAGCACTTTGCCAATCAGCTCGTCTTTCACTTTGTACAAATCGAGCGAAATCGGTCCGGACGGCTTAGCGACAAAGTCGACCGCCCCGTACTGCATGGCGGCGATCGTGTTTTCCGCCCCTTCGGTCGTCGTGCTTAACACCATGACGACCGGCACGGGATGGTCCCGCATGATGCGCTGCAACGTTTCGAGTCCGTTCATGACCGGCATTTCCACATCAAGCGTCACGACATCCGGCCTTAGGGCAGCGATTTTCTCGAGCGCCTCCCGGCCGTTGCGAGCTGTTCCGATGACTTCGAGGCGCGGATGCTCGGACAAAAAATCACTGATCCATTTGCGCATAAACGCCGAGTCATCGACGACAAGCACCTTGATCGTCTTCATGTTCCGTCTCTACCTTTCTAGCAAAAGTTGACGCAGCTTCGCAAAAAAGCGGGGAGCCCGCTCCGGCTCTTTTTCTCCTCCCGCCGCATAGCGGCACGCCATTTGACGCACTGCCCGGCTCGCCTTCGCCGCTGGATCAAAGAGAACAAACGGCGTTTGCCGGACGACACAGCGCGCGACCATCCGGTCTTCAGGAACGACGCCAAGCAAGGCGATGTCTTTATGGAAAAACCGACTGGCGGCATGCTGCAGGCGCGAAAAGACGCCATATCCTTCCCGCTCGCTGCCGGCGCGGTTGACGATGACGGAAAACGGAGCCTCGCTGCCGGCGGTGTGCATATATTTCATCATGGCGTACGCATCCATCATCGCGGTCGGCTCCGGCGTCGTGACAATAAACACATCGTCGACGGACTTTAAAAAATACAATCGTTCTTCTGAGGCACCCGCCCCCATATCGAAAATGAGATAATCATATCGCGACGCCACCGTCTGCAGCTCGGCCAACAAATAGTCGATAGCGGATCGATCGACACTCAACCATTGCGCGGCGCTCGTCCCCCCAGCAATATACGATAGATGCTCCGGTCCGCTTTTTACCAGCTCGGAAAGCGGCAACCGCGCGGAAAACCAATCCGAAAGCGTCAATGGCGACGACTGGCCGAGCAAAATGTCGATGTTGCCCATGCCGATGTCCATATCAAGCAGCAAGACGCGAAACCCGAGCTTCGAGAGCGACAGCGAAAAATTGAGCGAAAGGTTTGACTTGCCGACTCCGCCTTTCCCGCTCGTCACCGCGATGGTCCGCGGCCCCGCCGCCGGCTGGCGCCGGCGGCCCAGCTCATAGCGCAGCCGTTCTGCTTGATCGCTCACCATCGCTCCGCCCCAAACAGCAGATGAACGAGCCGGTCTGCGGACGCTTCCACCATGTCGTCCGGCACATTTTGCCCGTTCGTGAAATAGGCGGCGGCAAGCCGGCTGTCAAGCAACACATTGACGATCGTTCCAAACGAGTCCGTCTCATCGAGCTTCGTCACGATCAGCCGATCGATCGGCAGGTGGGAAAAGTGGTTGTAAATCGTTTTCATATCGTCATACTTTCCCGTGGCGGCGAATACAAGAAACGTTTCCGTTTCGCTGTCAAACTCGAGCGTTTGCTGCAGTTCATCCACGTATTGCGGATTGCGGAAGTTGCGGCCAGCCGTATCGACGAACACGAGATCGCAGCCGGCCAATTTCCGCTTCGCCGTCCGAAAATCGTCGGCATTGTAGCATACTTCCAACGGAGCGTGCAAAATGTCGGCATACGTCTTCAGTTGGTCGATGGCGGCGATCCGGTACGTGTCGACCGTGATGAACCCGACTTTTTTCCCTTGCTCGAGGACGGCGCGCCCTGCCATTTTGGCGAGCGTCGTCGTTTTTCCAACCCCGGTCGGACCAAGCAAAATCATATACTTTTTTTGCTCCGCCGTTTTGACAAACGGAAGCGTCGACAATAGATCGCGCACCGCTTCTTTCGTCCAGGCGGAGACCGCAGCGGGCGACCGGCCGTCTTTGTCGGCATACCACCGTTCAAGCAGGCGATCCATCACTTGGCGGACGTACACATCCGCCATCCCTTGCCGAACGAGGCGCCGTTCCGCTTCCGCAAGCGGTGGAGGATACAAAAGCGAAGACGAGCGGGCGTTGAACTGACGGATGAGCGCCTTGACTTCCTCGATCTCACGGGCAAGCGAGCCGTCTTCCTCCCGCTCGGCCGCCGGCAAAGGGGCAAAGGACGCAGCACTCGGCTGACGCGTCAAAGACGCGGCGGCACTCGGCTGACGCAGCGGCAGTGGATCCGGATCAACGCCGGCCAACACTTCGATCTTTTTTTTCGCAAACAGACCGAAAAATCCGCCGGTCTGCACGACTTTCGAGTGCAAAATGACGGCGTCGCGGCCAAGTTCGGCGCGAACCATTTTCATCGCTTCGTTCATGGACGGGGCGACAAATTTTTTCACTTTCATTCGATTTCCACCATCCCCACGCTTTGAACTTCGACATCCGCTTCAAGCTCGTTGTACGACAGCACCGGAACAGTCGGAAAATGGCGCTCGGTCAGCTGTCGGACGTACATGCGCACCGCCGGGGAGCAGAGCAAAATCGGCGTCTGGCCGGCGAACGGATAGCGTTCAAGCGCCGCGGCGACCGCTTCCACAAATGCCTGCGCCCGCGCCGGCTCGAGCGCCAAATAGCGGCCGTGTTCGGTTTGCTGCACGGCGTCGGCGATCGTTTTTTCCGCCCTGCCCGACAGCGTAATGACGCGCAGCGGCTCGCCCGGCACGGCGTACTGCGAGGTGATTTGCCGCGCCAACGCTTGGCGGACGTATTCCGTCAACAAATCGGTGTCGCTGGTCAGGCGGGCAAAATCGGCAAGCGCCTCAAAAATGAGCGGCAAGTTGCGGATCGACACTTTCTCTTTCAGCAGCTTGGCGAGCACTTTTTGCACGTCGCCGACAGACAACGGATTCGGCGTCACATCGTCGACAAGCACCGGATACGATTCTTTTAAATGATCGATCAGCTGTTTTGTTTCCTGACGCCCCAGCAGTTCGTGGGCATGGGCTTTCAGCACCTCCGTTAAGTGTGTCGAGACGACCGATGGCGGGTCGACGACTGTATAGCCAAGCATTTCCGCCCGGTCTTTGACGGTCTCGGAAATCCATTTCGCCGGCAGACCAAACGCCGGCTCGATGGTGTCAATGCCATCAATCGAATCATCGTCAACTCCGGGGCTCATCGCCAAATAATGGTCAAGCAGCAGCTCGCCGCGCGCCACTTCCTCTCCTTTCACTTTGATCCGGTATTCATTCGGCTGCAACTGGATGTTGTCGCGAATGCGCACAACCGGGATGACAATGCCAAGCTCGAGCGCGAGCTGACGGCGAATCATGACGATCCGGTCAAGCAAATCCCCGCCTTGATTGGCATCAGCGAGCGGAATGAGCGCATAGCCGAACTCAAATTCAATCGGATCAATATGCAGCAGTTGGATGACGCTTTCCGGGCTTTTCAATTCGTCGGCGGCCGCCGCCTCCTCTTCCGGAGCGGCCAATGCCGCTTCTTCTTGCTTTTGCCGCTCGATAAATCGGTAGCCGCCAAGCGCCAGCAGCCCGGCAATCGGCATCGTCAACAAGTCGTTGATCGGCGTAAACAAGCCGAGCAGGAAAATCGTTCCTGCCGTGACGTACAACATTTTCGGAAACGCGAACAGCTGGCGCATAATATCGCCGCTCAAGTTGCTGTCCGACGCCGCCCGGGTGACGATGATGCCGGTCGCCGTGGAAATCAACAGCGCCGGAATTTGGCTGACGATGCCGTCGCCGACCGTCAAAAGCGTGTAGCGCTTTGCCGCCTCCCCTATATCCATTCCTTTCTCCACAACGCCGATCACCATGCCAAACAACATGTTGATGACGACGATAATGATGCCGGCGATGGCGTCGCCTTTCACAAATTTGCTTGCCCCGTCCATCGCTCCGTAAAAGTCGGCTTCTTGCGCCACTTTTTCCCGCCGCTTTCGGGCTTCTTGCTCCGAAATCATGCCGGCGTTCAAATCGGCGTCAATGCTCATCTGTTTGCCGGGCATCGCATCGAGCGTAAAGCGGGCCGCCACTTCCGAGACGCGCTCCGCCCCTTTGGTGATGACAACAAACTGGATGATGACCAAAATCAAAAACACGACAAACCCAACGACAACATCGCCGCCAACGACGAACGTTCCGAACGTTTCAACGACGCCGCCCGCCTCCCCTTTGCTTAAAATCGAGCGGGTGGTTGACACATTCAGCCCGAGCCGAAACAGCGTCAGCACTAAAAGCAATGACGGAAAAATGGAAAACTCAAGCGGCTCTTTCGTGTTCATCGCCGTCAGCAATACAAGCAAGGCAAGGGAAATATTGATGATGATCAAGACGCTCAACAGCCATGTCTGCAGCGGGATGACGAGCATGGCGACGATGAGCACGACAAGAAACAATACGGATAAATCTTTGATTTGCGCTTGCATGGTTTTCTCTCCTTGTTGCTACACGTTTCCTTTGAGCCGATAGACGTACGCCAAAATTTCCGCCACTGCCTTAAAAAACGCCTCTGGAATCATGTCGCCGACTTCCGTCTGGCGGTAGAGCGCCTGCGCAAGCGGGCGATTTTCGACCGTCACGACGCCATGGGTTTTCGCCACTTCCTTGATTTTCAACGCCATATAATCCGCCCCTTTCGCGACGACGACTGGCGCTTCCATCTTGCCGTCTTCATACTTGAGGGCAACGGCGTAATGCGTCGGGTTGGTAATGACGACATCCGCGTTCGGCACTTCCTGCATCATCCGCCTCATCGCCATCTCACGCTGTTTTTGCTTGATGCGCGATTTGATGAGTGGATCGCCTTCCGTCTTTTTGTATTCATCTTTAATGTCCTGTTTGGACATGCGGATGCTTTTTTCAAATTCAAACCGCTGATACAAGTAATCAAACAGCGCTAAAAACAAGAGCGCCCCCGCGGCGTACAGCCCCATTTTCACCGTCAAGCCGCCGACGACAGTCAAAGCCTCACCCGGCGTCTTGGAAACGAGCGCCGCAAGCTCGCTTCGTTCGGCCAACAGCGCCGCAAACACGACCGCACCGATGATTCCAGCTTTTAACACGGATTTCAACAGCTCGACCAAGGCGCGCAACGAAAACAGCCGTTTCATTCCTTGCACGGGATTGAGGCGGTTCCCATCCATTTTTAACGGTTCAACGGTGAACAAGGCGCCGATTTGCAAAAAGTTGGCCAACCCAGCCGCCAGCACTGCGGCGGCGAACAGCGGCGCCAAAAGCAAGGATGCATGGGAAAGCCAGTCAAGAAACAGCCGGTGAAGCGAGTCAACCGTCAACGAAGGGGAGGCAGAATCGGACAAGGCGCGGGCGAACAACCGCAGCAGACCGTCCCGCTCGTACGCCCCCGCCAAGGACAAAGCAAGAAATGAAGCAAGCAACACGGAAGCGGAGACGACATCACCGCTTTTGGCCACCTGTCCTTTTTCCCGCACTTCTTGCCGTTTGCGAGGCGTCGCCTTTTCCGTTTTTTCCCCAGCGAAAAATTGCAAATCGAGCCGCCACTCGCCCATCTTATCCGCCCCCCAACAGCCGCATCAACTCGCGCAACGAGGCAAACATGAAGTGAAATACACTGCGCGCCGCAAGCAATATCGTCCCAATCCCCGCCAACAGGAGCAAAAACGCCGCCGCCGTTTTGGCGGAAAAGCCGACCGCGAAAATGTTCATTTGCGGCACCGCGCGGGCGATGATGCCAAGCGCCACGTCGACTAAAAAGAGCGATCCGACAAGCGGGGCGGCCATTTGCACAGCGGCGGCGAACATCGCAGCAAACGCCCGCACCGCGTATTCCACCGCCCGACCGTCAGCAACGTGCGGCAGGCGGTCAAGCGGCAACCAATGATAGCTGTAAAACATGCCGTCAAGCAGCAAATGGTGCCCGTCAAGCATAAGCAAAAGCAAAAGCGCCAGCAAATGAAGATATTCGCCAAGCAGCGGGCTTTGCGCTCCGGTTTGCGGGTCGATGACGTTGGCGATGGCAAACCCGATTTGAAAATCGATCAAGCCGCCGGCGATTTGCACCGCCGCCATGAGGATCGCCGCCAGCAACCCAAGCGCCAGCCCGACAAGCGCCTCTTTTACGACAAGCAATACGTACACGCCGTCAAGCGCCAACACCGGTTTGGGCATCGCCAAAAACAACAGCCAGCTGAACAAAAACGCCAGTCCGACTTTATACGAAGCCGGCACGGTCCGATAGGAAAACAGAGGCATCGCCGCGAGAAATGAAGCGGCGCGGACAAAGACGAGCAAAAACGCCGGAAAATAAGTCCATACTTGTTCCATCGCCGATCAGCCTATAAACGAAGCAAGATTGTTGAAAATATCGTGCGCGTACGACACCATTTTCGAGAGCATCCACGGCCCAAAGAACACAAGCCCAAGCAAGACGGCGACGATTTTCGGCACAAACGCGAGCGTCTGCTCTTGAATTTGCGTCGCAGCCTGAAAAATGCTGACGACAAGCCCGACGGCAAGGGACAACAACAAGAGCGGCCCGCAGACGACAAGCACGATATACACGCCTTGTTCAGCAAGGCGGATGATGAAATCGGCACTCATAAACGCCACCTATCTTTATTGAAAACTTTGCAACAATGATTTGACGACCAAATGCCAGCCATCAACAAGGACAAACAATAAAATTTTAAACGGCAGCGAAATCATCACTGGCGGCAGCATCATCATTCCCATCGACATTAAGACGCTGGCGACGATCATGTCGATGACTAAAAACGGAATAAAAATCATAAAGCCCATTTGAAACGCCGTTTTCAACTCACTGATGGCAAACGCCGGCACGAGCGCGGTCATCGGGATGTCGTTGACCGTTTTCGGCTGTTTGGCGCCGCTGTACGATAAAAACAGCGCCAAATCTTCCTGCCTTGTGTATTGGCTCATAAACTGCTTCAGCGGAACAGCCGCCCGTTCGTACGCCTCCTCCAAATCAATTTTGTCAGCAAACAGCGGCTGCAATGCCTGGTCGTTGATTTCTTTCCAGGTTGGCGCCATAATGAAAAATGTTAAAAACAGCGCGAGCCCGACGAGCACTTGGTTCGGCGGCATCTGCTGCGTGCCGAGCGCCGTGCGCACAAACGACAAAACGATGACGATGCGCGTAAAACATGTCATCATAATTAAAATGCCGGGAGCGATCGACAACACGGTGAGCAGCAGAAGAAGCTTCACCGCTGTCGACACGTGCTCGGGAGCCATCGAATCAAACATATGGACAAATTCACTCATCGCCCGCCGTCCCTTTCTTCTTCAACCGATTGAGCCACTCGTTTCGCTTTTCGGCCATTTGCTTCATCTCCTCAGCCAACAGCGCCGAAAACGATGACAGCGAACCTCTTTTCCGCTTTGATTTCACCGTCCACCCACCGCGAAGGAGGGAGCCAAGCCGGTCGAACTCCGCCATCCGTTCCAACCGTTCGCGATGCTGCGCTAACAGCTCATTGATTTCGTCTTCATCTTCAATTTCCTTAAGCAACTGAATCGAATCGCCGACGCCGATGACGAGCAGCCGGCGGCCGACTTTAATCAGCTGCACAGAGCGGTTCGCCCCGACGCTTGTTCCCCCAAGGTGCTCGATGGCGCCTTTTTGGCCGGAAACGAACAGCTGACGGCGGGAAAGCCATTGAAACAGCGCATAAAGAAGGAAGAGAACAAAGGCGGTCGCGCCGATGAGCCGAAGCACATCGGAAGCGGAAACCGCATCAGCGGCTTGATTCGCTGTCTGTTTTGTCTGTTGCCCGGAAGGAGCTGACGGCCCGCATGAATCGGGATGCTGCAGGCAGTCGGCGACCGTCGGGCTTTGGGCGGCCGATGCCGGCACCGGCCCTAAAGCGATGGATGCTGCCAGCAAAACGGCCGCCCAGCGCCAGATTGCCATAGTCTCCACCTCTGATCGCTCACCCGATCGTTTTGTTGATCGCTTCGATGACGCGGTCCGCTTGGAACGGCTTGACCACAAAATCTTTCGCCCCGGCTTGAATGGCATCAATCACCATTGCCTGCTGCCCCATCGCTGAGCACATAATGACTTTGGCGTTGCTGTCGATTTTTTTAATTTCCTTGAGCGCCGTAATCCCATCCATCTCCGGCATCGTAATATCCATTGTCACTACATCAGGCCGCGTTTCCTTGTATTTCTCGATCGCCTGCCGCCCATCGGCCGCTTCGGCGACGACTTCATGTCCGTTTTTCGTCAAAATGTCTTTAATCATCATGCGCATAAATGCCGCATCATCAACGACAAGCACTCTTGCCATGTCCCCTTACCTCCCAAACGCCTGTTTATTTTAGCCGTGTTAACCGATCGCTTTGGCTGATGATGTCCGTGATGCGGACGCCGAAATTTTCATCGATGACGACAACCTCGCCTTTAGCGATCAGCTTGTTGTTGACAAACACGTCGACCGGTTCGCCGGCCAGCTTATCGAGCTCAATGATCGATCCAGTCGACAGCTGCAAAATTTCCTGCACTGAACGCTTCGTCCGTCCGAGTTCAACCGTCACCTGCAGCGGCACATCAAACAGCAGCTCCAAATTGCGCGCCTCCGTTGCCGCAAGCGGCGGGGCATCGAACTCGACGAAATCGGCGGTTTGAATATGCCGCGCGGTTGCACCATCCCTCTCCTTGTCCGCGCGCCCAGCCGGCGGTTCATCCGTCGCGCGGCTCGCCGCTTCTGAAACGGCCGCACCGCTGTTCGCCTGAGCGTAAGTCGGAACAGGATGCGGCTCGCTAAACGGCCGCGCATCCGCCGACGGCTTGGGATTGACTTCCGCGGTCCCCGGCTCCTCAAGCGACGAGCCGAGCAATTGGGCAACCAATTCTTTCGCGAAATCGATCGGCAACAGCTGCATAATGCTTGAGTCGATCAACTCGCCGATTTTCAGCCGAAACGACACTTTAATGAAAAAATCTTCGTCCGGCAAATATTCCATCCCTTTTCCTTCCGCCAAATCAAGCAGATGGAGCGTCGGCGGGGAAATATCGACCCGCTTGCCAAAGACGGTCGACATCGACGTCGCCGCCGAGCCCATCATTTGATTCATCGCTTCTTGAACAGCGCTCAGCTGAATCTCTCCGAGCGGGCCATCGGCCGCCGTTCCGTCGCCGCCAAGCATTAAATCAGCGATAATCGCCGCGTCTTGCTGCTTAATGACAAGCAAGTTTGTTCCGAGCAGTCCTTCCGTATAGTTGACTTGGATGGCGACATATGGCTGTGGAAATTCATCGGCGACGCTTGTGCGCTCGATAATGGACACGCTTGGCGTCGTAATTTCCACCTTTTGGTTCAATAACATTGACAACGCGGTAGCCGAACTGCCGAAAGAAATATTGCCGATTTCCCCAAGGGCGTCTTGCTCGAGCGGAGTCAGAATATCATGGAGCGCCGGAACATGGCCGTCGCTGTCCATTCCGCGCAACAAAGCATCAATTTCATCCTGCGACAACATTCCATCATTCATCATGGTCGTCTTCGTCCCCCTCGATCATCGCTAAAATTTGCACCGCCAGCTTTTTGTTCCGCTTCCCCGGCTGGCCGATAAACTTTGGAATATGGCCGATTTTGACCACGAGCGGCTCATGAATCGACTGCTCGAGCTGAATGACATCGCCGGCCTCGAGTTGAAGAAATTCATTGACCGTGATGACCGCCGTTCCCAGTTCGGCGATAATCGGCAATTTTGCCGCGCGGATCCGCTGTTCGATCCGTTTCGCTTCCTCGGGGGAACGCTCTTTTTTTTGCGCCTGCATCCAGTAATGCACCGACAGCCGCGGCATAATCGGCTCCAAGACGACATGCGGAATGCACACATTCATCATGCCGCGCGCTTCGCCGATTTGCGTGTTGAGCGAAATGACGACGACGGTGTCGTTCGGCGCGATCATGCGCAAAAACTGCGGATTGACTTCAAAATCGACAAAGAGCGGGTCGACTTCCGCCACCGATTCCCAAGCGTCGCGCCAATGGGTGAACGCCTTATCAAACAAATTGGACATGATGCGTGTTTCAATCTCGGTCAAATGGTCCACTTTATCCATGCCGACGCCGCGCCCGCCCATCACCCGGTCAAGCATAGCGTAAGCGATGTTCGGGTTGACTTCCAAAAGGACATGCCCGTTGAGCGGCGGCACCTCAAAGACATTGATGATCGTCATTTTCGGGATGGAGCGGACAAATTCTTCGTATGGAATTTGGTCGGCCGATGCGACCGAAATTTGCACATACGTGCGCAACTGGGCGGAAAAAAACGTCGTCAACAAGCGGGCGAAATTCTCATGAATGCGCGTCAGGCTGCGGATTTGGTCTTTGGAAAACCGAAGCGCCCTCCGGAAATCATACGTTTTGACGCGTCGGCCTTCCTCTTCCTTTTTCAGCTCCTCCGCGCTCATTTCTCCTGCAGAAAGCGCAGCGAGCAACGCGTCAATTTCGCTTTGCGACAATACTTCCCCGGCTGTCATTTCATTTCCCCCCTTCAGATGGCAGGGCTACTGGAGAATAAAAGAGGTAATATAGACGTTCTCCACTCTCCCTTCCTGCATCAACGCGTTGATCTCGCGCTTCAGCCGCTCTTTCAACGCCGTCAGCCCTTCTTTTCCTTTAAAGTCGGCCGCTTTCATCTGCGAGAGCTGTTCGATGATCGCGTCTTTAATTTGAAAGTCGCGTTTTTCCGCCTCTTCCCGCGCTTTGGCGCTGTCGGTCTGGATTTTAAATGAGATTTTAATATACCGTCCGTCCGCCAAGTTCGTTGTCATTTCCGGAATGTCGATCGAGCTTTCCGCTAGCTCGTCGGCGCTTGGCTCCCCTTGTTTTTCCGCATTCCCCATCTTCATCACCGCAACAAGCGCCGCCGTGCCAGCCAAAGCGATGACCGCCAGCACAATGATCATCGTTTTGATTGCTTTATTCCCTTTCATTGTCCAATCCTCCTGCTTTCGGTAAGCGAAACACGCCAAGCTGCCGGTAAAATTCGCTTGCTCGTGCGGCCACTTGCTCGACCGTTTCGCGGACGACGAATTTTTTTCCGTTCGTCAGCGTCACGGTCGTATCAGGAAACGCTTCAATTTGTTCGATGTACAACGCATTGAGCACAAACCGTTTGCCGTTGAGCTTCGTTAACGAAATCATCGGCCAGCAGGCGCAAGACGCCGCTCACGCCCTACCTCCTATTCTATTTTTTCAAGTTGACAAGCTCTTGCAAAATTTCATCCGATGTCGTAATGATGCGCGTATTCGCCTGGAAGCCGCGTTGGGCGACGATCATCTCCGTGAATTCCTCGGCAAGGTCGACGTTGGACATTTCAAGTGTACCAGACATGATCGTTCCTGTTCCGTTTGCCCCTGGCGCCCCTGTCGTCGGCGTGCCGGAGTTTGTCGTTTCGCGGAACAAGTTGTTGCCGGCTTTTTCTAATCCGTCATTGTTTGCAAATTTGGCCAGCTGAATCGTGCCTATCGGCTGTAAATTTCCAGAAGCATTGACGATGTTGACCGTGCCATCGGCTCCGATGCTCAAGCTTTTCGCATCGGGCGCAACTTGCAGGCGGACATTTCCTGTGCCGAGCAAATATTGGCCATCGGCATTGACAATATAGCCTTGCGAATCGAGATAAAAATTCCCGGCTCTCGTATACATGCGATTGTTGCCGGAAGCGTCGCCGACGACGAAAAAACCGTCTCCAGAAATCGCCAAATCAAGCACGCGCCCGGTCGTTTGCAAGCTGCCTTGCGTATGGACGGTGTCGATCGCCGCCAGCTGCGAACCGAGCCCGACCTGCTTTGGATTCGTCCCGCCGCGGCCGGCATTGGGCCCGCTTGCTCCAGAAATCGTCTGGCTCATCAAATCTTTGAAAATCGTTCGTCCTTTTTTAAACCCGTACGTATTGACATTGGCAATATTGTTGCCGATGACATCCAACTTCGTTTGGAAGTTGCGCATGGCGCCGATTCCGGAATACATGGAACGAAGCATCGGTTTTCTCTCCCCTTTTTATCCTTTTTGTTCAACTTTCACGACCGCATCCGCGGCAATCGTTGTCCCGTTATCAAGCCCAAGGGTCACTTGGCCGTCTTTTTGCATGACCGATTGAACGACGGCGCTCATCATCGTCTCGCCGTCTTGCCAGTGCACCGTTTTGCCGATCCACTCGCTGTAGCGCAAAAGCGCATCGCGGCTTGACGCTTGCATCCATTGCTGCATCAAATTGGCGATGTTCATCATTTGCTCAAGCGAGGAGAAGCTCGC
Source organism: Geobacillus sp. CAMR5420 (assembly GCF_000691465.1). Lineage (NCBI taxonomy): Bacteria > Bacillati > Bacillota > Bacilli > Caryophanales > Anoxybacillaceae > Geobacillus > Geobacillus sp. CAMR5420. Next base: position 135,929 of record NZ_JHUS01000029.1, on the reverse strand, counting down.
CATTTGCGCGATAAAATCTTTATCTTCCATCGGATTGAGCGGGTCTTGGTTTTCTAGCTGAGCGAGCAAAATTTTGAGAAAGTCGTCTTTTCCTAAAATTTGATTGCCCGTTTTCCGTTCCGGCTGAACCGCGTTTGCCAGCCATAAGCTGCCATCAATCGCATTCGTTGTCATCCTCGTTCTTTTCCCCCTTATGCGTCAGCTTCGATCCCGTCTAGCGCAAACGGGAAGGAAGATGATGGCTCCCGCTTTTGTTTTTGCCGCGATTCGCCCTGCTGCTGTCCTCCTTGGCGGTTCCCGGAATACGGCGGCATAGCGGAGCGGTCATAATCCGACCAAACGGTCCATTTTTCGACCGTGATGGAACTCGCATCAAGCTGCTGAGCAAGCTGCGGCAAATGAGCGTAGAGCAACTCTTTCACCGCGTCGTTCGCCACGAGCAGCTTGGCGGCGAGCTTTCCACCTTCCTCTGTCATTTTCACCGTCACCGTCCCGAGATGTTCCGGATGCAGACGGATGACAAGCTGCATGACACCGTTTGGCAACTTCATCCACCGCGCCGACCTTAGCGCGTGGGCGACTTGATCAGCGACGCTTCCGCCAGCTGACGCCGGCATCTCGCCGATCAGCCCGACAGATGAAGAGGAGGGTGATAAAAGCGCAGGGGGAGTGGTGAATGAAGGAGCGGCCTCGCCGCCATGTCCCTTGTCCCCCCTTTTTGGCAGCGAAATGTCTTTTTCGCCAGCCGGACGGACGGAAGAAGCTCCGTTAGGCAGCGCGACAACCGGCCTGTTGCCTCCCTGCTCATGGAATGGACGCTGGTCGCCGTCGCTCAGGAGCGGTGGAAACATCCCTGTTTTTCCGCTGGAAGACGAAAAAGATTCAGCATCGATATGACCACTTTTCCGTCCGTCGGTTATGAACGCACGTTCAAATCCCGCTTCATCAGCCGCCGGCTGAGCGGCAATCGTTTCTTCACCATTCATCGCACCGACAAACGGAAATGCCCAATGATCACTAGTTTTCCCTTCCGCCTGCTGATCCGCCGCCAAAAGCGGCGCGCCTGCAGCTGCCGAAATTGGAGCAACAGCCCAAGCAGCCACGATGGAAGGGGCAAGCCACAATGATTCGATTTGCGCCGGCTTCTTTTCCGCTGAAGATGGTTGTCCGGCTGCGCCCGTTTCCATTCCGCCATTTTGCCAATCTGGCTCTTTGTTTTTGTTCGACTCCTCTTGAAACAAGCTAGTCTCTGCCCCAGCGGGCAATAACTCTTGTTGCTTGTGCGCAAGCAACGCCGCAAACACGTTTGCGTTTTCCGCCTCTTTTTTCACCGCCATAGCGCCTGCCGATAGCGGCGCGTTTGCTGTGATCGTTACTTTCATTCGGCCGTCTCCTTCCCCATCGCCCTTTTGCTTAACGATGCCAACAGTTTCGCCGCCTGCCCAGCCGGCATTTGTTCCAAAATGGCTGCCGCTTTGTCGCCGTCAATCTGGCTCAGTACACGGAGCGCTTCGCTCTCAGGCAGTTCCGCTAAAATAGCCGCCGCCTGTTTTTCCGACATGGCGTCATACATGCCGGCGACATCTTCTTCCGTCAAGGCCGGCTCGTCAACAGGCTCAGCCTGAGCGTCCGTTTTCCCGCTTGGCGCAGACAGCTGGGCGATTTCCTTTTCCTTTGCCGCCAATTCGTTTTTCAACTGCTTGATTTGCTTTTGTTGGTCGGCGATCGTTCGTTTTTGCTGGTTGATTGTCTGCTGCTGAGCTTCAATCGTTTTTTGCAAAGCTTTCTCCCTTTTGCTCCAGTTGATCCACTCGGAGACAAACGGCGCCTTTATTGTCCACTGCTTTGCCGCCTTGGCCACATCAACGCCGGCAATGTTTAAAATCAACAACAGAAAGGAGGCAGCAAACGCACTCGGAATGACAATGACAAACAACAGCCATTGCCACCAACTCGCCTGCATTTCCTGTTCAACTTTGCTCTCCGCCATCTATACCTCTCCTTGCCTTGCAAAACGTTGAACCGCCATTTCATCGAGCAGGCGGCGTTCCGCTTCCCTCTCAAGCTGCTCGGCCCACCGCTTAATGCGCTCACGCATTTTTTCGTATTTTTTCACTTCGATATTCAATTCCATCAAACGCTGCTGCCGGCGCTGCATCTGCTCGCGCGCCTGCATGACGACGAGCTGATAATGGTCGATCATCCGCTCTAAATTCGCCATATATTGCAGCCTAAGGCGAATGTCTCCAACGGACAGGCCGGCTTGAAGCTGTTCATCCCGAGCCGCCGCGCATTCTTCTTTTTCCTTGAGCAGGCGGTAAAGCGTTTCGGCTGCCTGCTCAAACCGGCGGACCGCCTCCTCGTATTCGCCAAGCGCCTTTTCTTTTTCTTTTTCTTTCATCGCCAGCACTTTTTGCAGCCGAAACGTCGGCGTCACATTTGTTCACCCTTTCATCGTCTGAAAATGGCGCGCGATTTCTCACCGAACCGACAACAAGCGCAACAGGGCATCAATGCTTTCGGCGCGCGTCGTTTTTTCATCGATGTTTTGGCGGCAAAACGCCATCATTTGCGGATAAAATTCGATCGCCTCATCAATTTCTTGGGACGACCCCCGTTTGTACGCCCCGATTTGAATCAAATCCTCCGAATCTATATAAGTGGACAGAAGGCGGCGGAACCGGTTTGCCGCTTCGCGGTGCTCTGCGCTGATCATGTGGGGCATGACGCGGCTGACGCTTTTGAGCACGTTAATCGCCGGGTAATGCCCTTTGTTCGCCAGCTGGCGTTCCAACACAAAATGGCCATCCAAAATGCCGCGCACCGCATCAGCGATCGGCTCATTCATGTCATCGCCGTCAACAAGCACCGTATAAAACGCGGTGATCGTGCCGGAAGCGTTCGTTCCAGCCCGTTCAAGCAGCTTTGGCAGGAGGGCGAAGACCGATGGCGTATAGCCTTTCGTCGTCGGCGGCTCACCGACGGCAAGGCCAATCTCCCGTTGCGCCATAGCGACGCGGGTGACCGAGTCCATCATGAGCATAACATCCGCCCCTTGGTCGCGGAAATATTCGGCGATCGCCGTTGCCGTATAGGCGCCTTTGACGCGCATCAGCGCCGGCTGGTCGGACGTGGCGACGACGACGACCGAGCGGGCCAAGCCGTCCGGGCCAAGGTCGCGCTCTAAAAACTCGCGCACTTCGCGGCCACGCTCGCCGATTAAGGCGATGACGTTCACATCAGCCGACGTATGGCGGGCGATCATTCCCATGAGCGTGCTTTTGCCGACGCCCGAGCCGGCAAAAATGCCGACGCGTTGCCCCTTGCCGACGGCAAGCAGACTGTCGATGACGCGGATGCCAACTTCAAGCGGTTCGACAATCGGCGGCCGAGCGAGCGGATTGGGCGGATCGCGTTCGACCGACACCGGCTTCAGCCCGGGCGGCAACGGGCTCCCGTCAAGCGGTTGGCCGAGCGGATCAAGAACCATGCCAATGAGCGCATCGCCGACGTGCACTTCAAGCGGCCGGCCGGTCGCTTCGACAAGGCAGCCGGGAGCGATATGAGACATGGCGGAAAACGGCATAAGCAAGACGTGCTGTTCATGAAAGCCGACGACTTCGGCGGGAATTTTCCGGCATCCGCTCTGTTCATGGATGTAACAAAGATCGCCAATCGAGCTTTTCGGTCCTTTCGATTCCATCATCAAGCCGATGACGCGCGACACTTTGCCAAACCGTTTATACAAGTCGATAGCGTCTATTTCATCAAGAAGCGCCTGCCAGTTCAGAAAACGCTCCCTCCTTCAATCGCCGGTAGAGCGCCTCGCGCAGCCGCTCAAGCTGTACATCGACGCTCGCCTCGATGCGCCCAAACGGCGTCTCCACGACACATCCATATTCAGGAAGCGCATCGTCCGGGTAGATGAATAGATCAACGCGATGCGGAAACAGAGATTTCAACAGCTCCTTTTGCTCTGCCACTATTTCGTAGCCGTGCGGATGCACATAAACGGCCACTTCCGTTTGCCGGCGCACTTCCTGCAACGCTTGGTGCACGAGCGGCAAAAAAGCGTTTCGATCGCCCTCAAGCGCGGCGCCGATAATGCGTTCGGCCGCTTTTAACGCCACCTCCAGCATCGCCTCAGCCGTCGATTCGATGCGAGCGTAAAATTCGGTGTTCGCTCGCTCCGCCAAGCGGCGGGCTTGCTCGATCAACGCGCGGTGCTCGCTCAAAGCCTCCTCGCGCCCAGCCGCATAGCCGTCTTCATACCCGCGGGCGCGCGCTTCCTGCATGAGACGCTCTTTCTCCCGCTGCCATTCCTCTTTTTCGCGGGCCAACTGCTCGCGCACCGATTCGTAATATTGCTCTGCCTGGCGGCGAAGCTTGGCTGCTTCTTCCTTGGCGGCGGCGACCGCTTCCATCTCCCTCTGCCGATCGTCGACGGACAATGGAAGATCGGAAACATGGCGCTGCACGACGATCGTCTTTTTCCCAGCGCGCGCCGCCAAATTCGGCGCTTTAATGACGTTAGACAATAATATCATCTCCTCCCCCGCGCGCGATGACGATTTCTCCGGCCTCTTCGAGACGACGGATCACGGCGACGATGCGCGATTGCGCCTCCTCGACATCACGCAGCCGAACCGGCCCCATATATTCCATTTCTTCTTTGAACGTCTCGGCCATTCTTGTCGACATGTTGCGGAAAATAATGTTTTTCACTTCGTCGCTCGCTACTTTCAGCGCCAACATGAGATCGTTGTTGTCCACCTCGCGGATGACGCGCTGAATGGCGCGGTGATCGAGCGTCACGATATCTTCAAAGACAAACATCCGTTTTTTAATTTCCTCGGCCAGTTCCGGGTCTTGAATTTCCAAGGCATCCAAAATCGTCCGCTCCGTGCTCCGGTCGACTTGGTTCAGCACTTCCACGACCGCCTCAATTCCGCCGGCTTGCGTGTAATCTTGCACGACGGTCGCGGACAGCCGCCGCTCCAAAATTTGCTCGACTTCGTTGATAATCTCCGGCGATGTGCTGTCCATCAGCGCGATGCGCCGGGCGACATCCGCCTGCATTTCCTGCGGCAGCGCCGATAAAATTTGCCCTGCCTGTGCCGGCTCCAAATACGAAAGAATCAGAGCGATCGTTTGCGGATGTTCATTTTGAATGAAGTTTAACAGCTGCATCGGGTCGGCTTTGCGGGCGAAATCAAACGGCCGCACCATCAGCGCTGATGTCAGGCGGTTGATGATCTGCATCGCCTTATCCGGGCCGAGCGCTTTTTCAAGCACTTCTTTCGCATAGGCGATGCCGCCTTGGGCAATGTAATCTTGCGCCAAGGCGAGCTGTCGAAACTCTTCAAGCACTTCCTCTTTTTGTTCGGCCGTCACTTGACGGACGTTGGAAATTTCTAGCGTCAGCTTCTCAATCTCTTCCTCGGATAAATGTTTATAGACAGAGGCCGACACATCCGGGCCGAGGGAAATAAGCAAGATGGCTGCTTTTTGCCTGCCCGACAGCCCGCCTTTTCGTTCGCGCTTTGCCATACGCCGTTCCCCCTACTCTTCCGATAGCCACGTTTTTAATAATTTTGCAAACTCATCCGGCTTTTCTTTCGCCAGCCGCTCAAGCTGTCGACGGCGCAACGCTGCCTCCGTCTCCGGCGGCTCCGGCAAATCCGGCTCCGTCGAAAGCGGCGGAGTGAACAAGTGTTCTTCTTCCTCTTCCTCGTCTTCACGGCGGCGGCGCAGCCAGAGGAACAACAGCAAGGCAACGAGCAACAGCGCTCCTGCACCGGCCGCATACCACCACCACGCCGGCCGGTCCGGCGTTGATTCGGTGAATGTCGGCTTGCCGTTGAATTTTTGCACCGAAACGACGATGCGGTTGTTGATGTCTTGATCAGTGAGCGTTTGCGCCTCGCTTTTGTCAATTGACGTCCGAACGATCGTTCCTAGCAGTTTTTGAATATCATTGACCGTCTCGGGCGGCAGCGAGTTCGGATCATTAGGGTCAGGCGGCTCGACCATCACTTGGATGCCTAGGTCGCGGATTTTATATGGACTTTCGACGATTTGCTTTTTGATTTTGTTTACCTCATTGTTGATCGTCTCTTCGGTTCGTTCATAGTTGCCGTTTGTTGCGCCGTTTGCGTTTTGGTAGCCCGGCACTTCGTTCGCGCCCGTTCCAGCGGCGCCTCCGGGCGGCGCACCGCTCCCGGAGTACGTCTCTTTAATGCGCTGAACGCTGACGGCAATACCTTGCTTCGTTTTCTCGTCCACTGGAGAAACCAAATTTTCTTCTCGTTTCTCCTGCGTAAAGTCGACATCCGCCGTCACGGAAACGACGACTTTATCCTGCCCCATCATCGTGCCGAGCAGTTGCTGCACTTGGCGTTGAATGTCGCGCTCGATCTGCTTTTTGATTTGCTGCTGCGAGGCGAATGTCGTTCCTGTCGAATTTTCGCCGTCGTTTTTTAAATCGTAATACTCAAAAAACTGATTCATAATGACGATATTATCTGTAGAGAGATTCGGAACACTTTTGGCGACGAGATGATAGAGCGCTTTGATTTGCTCGTCGCTGAATTGATAGCCCGGCTTCGTCTTCAGCACGATCGAAGCCGAGGCTTCCCCTTTCTCATCGGAAACGAATACGCTCGGCTGCGGAAGGTTGATCATGACTTTGGCGTCCTCGACGCCGTCGATCGTCTTGATCAAGTTGGCGAGCTCCGTTTGCATCGCCTTCAGCTTCACCATATTGAACTCGTTATCCGTCATGCCGAAGCTCGCGTTTTGGCCGAAAAATGAATAGTCAATGACTCCACTGTTCGGGATGCCTTCAGCAGCGAGCTCGACTTTCAGCGCGTCCACTTGCTCTTTCGGCACTTTAATCGTCGTCCCGCCGTCCGCCACTTCGGCCGGAACGCCGCGCTGGTCAAGCGTTGCTTTAATTTGCCCCGCTTCTTGCGGCGACAAATTGCTGTAGAGGGGCACCATTTCCGTCCTTGTGGCGAAAAAGACGCCGACGCCAACGGCCAAAAGCACGGCCGCTGCCGCAGTGAGCACGAGCCATTTCTGCTTTTTTGTCCGTTCCTGCCAAAACGCGCGAGCGCGGCTCCACCACTCTTTCCATTTCCTTCTCATACAATTCCCCCGATGATCCAATACCTGCCGCCATAGCGCAACAATGGCGGCGGCTTCCGTATGTATTGCGATTCATTGCTGCTACAATGGCATGCGCATCATTTCTTGATACGCCTCGATCGCTTTGTTGCGGATCTCCAGCGTCAGCTGCAGCGTGATGCTCGCTTTTTGCGCGGCGATCATCACATCATGCAACTGAACGTTCTCCCCGCGAACGAGCTTTTCCGTCAGCGCATCGGCTTGAATTTGCGCTTCGTTCACGCGGTTGAGCGCCTCTTTGAAAAATGCGGCGAATTGCTTTTGCGCCTCAGCCGGCTTCGCTGGGGGCGAAACGGCGGAAGACATCGTCAGCCCAATGCGGCTTGCTCCATCAATCATCGTTTATCCCCCTCGCATGCTATTTCCCGATCTCGAGCGCCTTCATGAGCATTCCTTTTGAAGCATTCAACACCGTAACGTTCGCCTCATACGAACGCGTCGCCCCGATCAAGTCCACCATTTCTTTCAGCGGGTCGACGTTTGGCAGACGCACATAGCCGTCGGCGCCCGCATCCGGGTGATTCGGGTCGTAGACGAGTTTAAACGGCGCCGGATCATCGACAATTTCGCGCACCCGCACTCCGCCGTCCACCGCGTCGGCACGGCCGAGCGCAGCCTGCAAATAGCCCGAAAACGACCCGCTGCGCGGTTCAATGATGACCATTTTGCGGCGGTACGGCTCCCATTCGCCGTTGACAAGGCGGGCGCGCGTCGTATCGACGTTAGCGATGTTGGAGGCGATCACGTCCATGCGCAACCGTTGGGCGGTCAACGCCGAAGCCGAAATGTTTAGACTTTGAAACAAAGACACCCGTTATTTCCCTCCTTTAATCACTGTTTTCAACGTTGTAAATTTGCCGTTGAGCCGCTCGATTAAGGCATTGTAATAAATTTGGTTTTCTGCTAGTTTTGACATTTCCTGATCGATATCGACACTGTTTCCATTATGATTGTAACTCACCGTTGTGTCCGTCGTCACGATGATTTTTCCATTTTGTTCGTTTGGAAACGAAAAATGCTTCGGATTCGTCCGTTTGGCCTCAAGCCGAAACGCCCGTTCCAATTCAGCCTGAAAGCGCACATCTTTCGCCTTATAGCCCGGCGTATCGGCGTTGGCGATGTTGTCGGCGATCGCCTGTTGGCGAAGCGCAGCGTAGCGAAGCCCTTGTTCAAGCCAACCGATCGTCGCTGAAAAGAGCGCCAATGGAATCCCCTCTTTTCTCCTATTTTTCGACAATTTCTGCTAGTTTTCATTTTACGGGAAAGAAAACCCAATGTATAGACGGAACTTGGTACTATTTTTCGACGATGCCATGAGACAGAAAAACGATGCCAAGGATGTTTGTCAAAACAAAAAACCCGCCGGGCCAAAATACCCAGCGGGCTTAGGCGGCTGCGCCGTTCAGCTCGATTTCAATTTTTCAAGTTCGCTTAAAAACTTGTCGTTCAATACTTTAATGTACGTTCCTTTCATGCCGAGTGAACGCGATTCGATCACGCCGGCGCTTTCTAGTTTGCGCAGAGCATTGACAATGACCGAGCGGGTGATGCCGACGCGGTCGGCGATTTTGCTCGCGACAAGCAGTCCTTCCGTTCCGTCAAGCTCCTCAAAAATGTGTTCGATCGCCTCAAGCTCGCTGTAAGAAAGGGAGCTGATCGCCATTTGCACGACCGCCTTGCTGCGCGCTTCCTCTTCAATTTCTTCCGCCTTTTCACGCAGAATTTCCATGCCGACGACCGTCGCACCGTATTCAGCCAAAATGAGATCGTCATTGTCAAACTCGCGGTCAAGGCGCGATAAAATGAGCGTGCCGAGCCGCTCGCCTCCGCCGTTGATCGGAACAATCGTCGTCAAGCCGGTTTTGAACAAGTCACGATTTTCCACTGGAAACGCCGTATATTCGCTATTAATATCAATATTAGGAGACGTTTCCGTAATGTTGAACAAGTTTTTCGTGTATTCTTCCGGAAACTGGCGCTCCTCCAGCATTCGCTTCATCCGTTCGTTTTCAATCGATTGTTTAATGGCGAATCCAAGCAGTTTGCCGCGGCGGCTGACGACAAACACATTGGCTTCAATCACTTCGCAAAGCGTTTCTGCCATTTCTTTAAAATTGACCGGCCGCCCGGCCGCCTTTTGCAACATGGCGTTGATTTTCCGCGTTTTCTCTAGCAAGTTCATTGATTTCATCTCCTCCTCATAAAATAAACTCGCTTAAATCTTTGTTTTTGACGATGCTGCCGAGTTTTTGCTCGACATATTGCGGTGTGATGACGACCTTGTCGATTCCGATGTCCGGCGCCTCAAACAGCAAGTCTTCCAGCAGTTTTTCCAAAATCGTGTGCAACCGGCGCGCACCGATGTTGTCGGTCGTCTGGTTTACTTCAAACGCCACCTCGGCAATCTTACGAATAGCATCGTCAGAAAATTCAAGACTTATACCTTCTGTTGCCAAAAGAGCTTGATATTGTTTAATGAGCGCGTTATTCGGCTCGACTAATATTCTTACGAAATCGTCGACCGAAAGTTTCGCAAGTTCGACGCGGATCGGGAAACGGCCTTGCAGCTCAGGGATCAAATCCGACGGTTTCGCCATATGGAACGCGCCGGCGGCGATGAATAAAATATGGTCTGTTTTCACCGGTCCGTACTTCGTCATGACGGTCGACCCTTCGACAATTGGCAAAATGTCGCGCTGCACCCCTTCGCGCGAGACGTCGGCCGAGCCGGACACCGCTCCGCTGCGGGCGATTTTGTCGATTTCATCGATAAAAATGATGCCGGACTGTTCAGCCAGGCGGACGGCCTCTTGCGTCACTTCATCCATGTCGATCAGCTTTTGCGCTTCCTCGTTGATGAGCACTTTGCGCGCTTCACTCACTTTGAGACGCCGCTTTTTGCGCCGCTTCGGCATGAGGCTGCTCAAGGCGTCCTGCATGTTCATCCCCATCTGCTCAATGCCTGCCCCTTGCAAAAAGTCAAACCATAACGGCGTCTGTTCCTCGATTTCAATCGTCACCATCTCGTTTTCCAACTGCCCGTTTGCCAACTGCCAAGCAACTTGGCGCCGCTTTTGTTCCACCTGTTCATCCTCATGGCTGTAGCTGTTGTCCGCTTGGGCTCCTTGGCCGCCAAACAGCAGCTCAAGCGGATTTTTGATTGTCTGCTTTGGCTTGCCCGGAACAAGCAGTTCAACAAGCCGCTTGTTCGCCTGCTGTTCAGCCCTGTCTTTCACTTCGTTCATTTTTCGTTCTTTCACGAGCCTAACTGACGTTTCCACCAAATCGCGCACCATCGATTCGACGTCGCGCCCGACATAACCGACTTCGGTGAATTTCGTCGCTTCGACTTTGATGAACGGGGCGCCGACGAGTTTGGCGAGCCGGCGGGCGATCTCGGTCTTCCCGACCCCGGTCGGGCCGATCATTAAAATGTTTTTCGGCATCACTTCATCGCGCAATTTTTCATCGAGCAAACTGCGGCGGTACCGGTTGCGAAGCGCGATCGCCACCGCCTTTTTTGCCTCTTTTTGCCCGACGATGAACTGATCGAGCTTTTCGACAATCTGCCGTGGAGTCAACGTTTCCGCCATCATCGGCCTCCTCCTTTTTACAGCTCTTCGACAATAATATGGCCGTTCGTATAAACGCAAATGTCAGCAGCGATCTCGAGCGCCGCCTTGGCAATCTCTTTCGCGGTCATCGAGCCGCCGGCGTACTTCTTCAACGCACGCCCAGCAGCCAACGCATACTGACCGCCCGAGCCGATGGCAAGCATGCCATCATCCGGCTCAATCACTTCGCCCGTGCCGGAGACAAGCAACAAATGCTGTTTGTCCATAACAATGAGCATCGCCTCGAGGCGGCGCAACACTTTATCGCTCCGCCACTCTTTCGCCAGCTCAACCGCCGCGCGCGGCAAGTTGCCATTCCATTGTTCGAGCTTGCCTTCAAACATTTCAAACAGCGTAAACGCGTCAGCGACGGAGCCGGCAAAACCGGCGAGCACGTTTCCTTGGAACAGCCGCCGCACTTTTTTCGCTGTATGCTTCATGACGACCGCATTGCCGAACGTCACTTGGCCGTCTCCAGCCATGGCGGATGCGCCGTTATGGCGGATGGCAAAAATTGTCGTCGCATGAAAGGCTCCCATCATTTCCCCTCCTTGCCTGCGGGTTACGCCCGCGGATGCGCCTGCAAATAAATATGCCGCAGCCGGTCTTTCGTTACATGTGTATACACTTGCGTCGATGACAAATGCGCATGACCGAGCAGTTCCTGCACTGAACGGAGATCGGCCCCTTCGTTGAGCAAATGAGTCGCAAACGTATGCCGAAGCACGTGCGGGCTGATGTTTTGCGTCAGCGCAGCGGCTTCGACAATCCGATCCAAAATATGGCGCACTCCCCGAGGCGTGAGCGGATTGCCTCGGGCGTTGACAAATAAATAGCGGTGGTCCGCCGGCAGCTTTCTTGTCAGTTCGCGTCGGCCCCTATGGATATACCGTTCAAGCGCTTCGCGGGCCGGACGGCCGAACGGAACGTAGCGCTGCTTGTTTCCTTTGCCGTGAATGAGCACGGTTTCCGCAACAAAATCGACATCAGACAGCTGTATGTGACAACATTCACTAACCCGAGCGCCAGTCGCGTACAACAACTCAAGCAGCGCCGCATTGCGCTGGCCTAGGGCCGTATTTTCATCATTGACAAGAAACAATGCTTCTAATTCTTTTGGGTATAAAAAATTAGGAATTTTTTGCTCTTTTTTCGGCAGTGTCGCGAGCGCAAACGGATTTTCGGCCGCCCACCCTTCGCGCATCAAAAATTTGTAAAAGCTGCGCAAACTGGAAATTTTACGGGCGACCGAACGGCTGGCCAAATGCTGGCCATACAGTTTCGTCAAATATAAGCGGACGTCGCTGTAGGCGACTTGGTCAAGCTCATTGATCCCTTCTTCGTTCATGAACTGGAAAAACTGCTCAATATCGCGCCGGTAGCACGCAATAGTATATTGTGAATAATTTTTCTCGATTTGTAAATATTCCATGAACAATTGTAACGCAAATGTCGCATTTTTCATCGCCTCACCCCGCAATGCCTCTACATCGTACCATATGATTGGTTGCAGCGCAACTATTTTTTTCTAAAATTCTGAATTGTGTTCAACACTCCGTTATGTTTCCGGCTGTTCTTCATAATCGCAGGCCGTGCATTGCACTTGCACGCCTTTTTTTAACTTTTTCTCGACAAGCAGGCCGCCGCATTTCGGGCATGGGCGGGCAAGCGGCTTATCCCAGGAGACAAAATCGCACTCCGGAAAGCGGCTGCAACCGTAAAAGATCCGCTTTTTCTTCGTGTTGCGCTCGACAATCTCTCCTTCATGGCACTTCGGGCATTTGACGCCGATTTGTTTGACGATCGGCTTCGTATGGCGGCATTCCGGAAAATTCGAGCAGGCGATAAACTTGCCGAAACGGCCCATTTTGTACACCATCGGACTGCCGCACACCTCGCAGTCAATGCCGGCCGGCTCATCCTTAATCTCAACTGCGCGCATTTCTTTTTCCGCCACTTTCAACCGTTTTTCAAATTCGCGGTAAAACTCGTCGACGACTTTGATCCATTCCACTTTCCCTTCTTCAATTTCGTCCAATTCTTTTTCCATTTTCGCCGTAAACTCGACATCGATAATTTCCGGGAAAAATTCGAGCATCAGCTCTACAACGATTTCGCCGAGCTCGGTCGGGACAAACCGCTTGTTCTCAAGGACGACATAGTTGCGTTTTTGGATCGTATCAAGCGTCGGGGCATACGTCGACGGGCGGCCGATGCCGAGTTCCTCCAACGTTTTGACGAGGCGGGCTTCCGTGTAGCGCGGCGGCGGCTGAGTAAAGTGCTGCTTCGATTCGATCGTTTCGCTCTCAACCGTTTCCTCTTCTTCCAAATCCGGGAGGATACGGTCCTGCTCTTCCGTTTGATCGTCCGTTCCTTCAATATACACTTTCATAAACCCTGGAAATTTCACCTTCGAGCCGCTGGCGCGGAACACGACACCGTTGTTTTCCAACTCGACGCTCATGGTGTCAAGCACGGCGGCCGCCATTTGACTGGCGATGAACCGTTCCCAAATGAGTTTATACAACCGAAACTGGTCGCGCGTCAAATACGGTTTCACTTTGTCCGGATCGCGAAATGCCGATGTCGGGCGAATCGCTTCGTGGGCGTCTTGGGCGTTCGTGCTTTTCTTCTCTTTCCGCTTTTCCTGGTTGACATACATAGCGCCGAACGTCGCCTCGATATATGCCGCCGCCTCTTGCTGCGCCGTCTCGGCGACGCGCGTTGAATCGGTGCGCATATACGTGATCAAACCGACCGTCCCTTCGCTGCCAAGATCGATTCCTTCGTACAGCTGCTGGGCGATCATCATCGTCTTTTTCGTCCGGAAATTCAGTTTGCGCGCCGCTTCCTGCTGAAGCGACGACGTCGTAAACGGCGGCACGGGGCTGCGCTTGCGCTCTCGTTTTGTCACCGTTTTCACCGCAAATGCCGTTCCGTTTAAGCGGTCCAGCACGGCTTTCACATCCGCCTCCGTCTTTAAATCGCGCTTTTGTCCGTCAATACTGTAAAACGAGGCGGCAAACGTCTCTCCTTCTTTTTGAAACGTCGCTTGAATCGTCCAATATTCTTCCGGCTGAAATTCGCGAATTTCTCGTTCCCGATCGATGATGAGGCGCAGCGCCACCGATTGGACGCGGCCGGCGCTTAATCCTTTTTTCACCTTTTTCCATAAGAGCGGGCTGATGTTATAGCCGACGAGGCGGTCGAGCACGCGCCGCGCCTGCTGGGCGTCAACAAGATTCATATTGATCGCGCGCGGCTGCTGAAACGATTGCTGAATAGCATCCTTCGTGATCTCATGAAAGACAACGCGGCAATCAGAGTGAATGTCCAGATCGAGCATGTGGGCCAAATGCCAGGCGATCGCCTCTCCTTCGCGATCGGGGTCGGCGGCAAGAAACACTTTTTTCGCTTTTTTCGCCGCCGTTTTCAACTCTTTGATCACCTGGCCTTTGCCGCGGATCGTAATGTATTTCGGCTCGTAGCCGTGGTCTATATCAACGCCCATTTGGCTTTTTGGCAAATCGCGGACGTGGCCCATCGACGCTTTGACTGTATATTTTTTTCCCAAGTATCGTTCGATCGTCTTCGCTTTCGTTGGCGATTCGACGATAACTAAGTAGTCTGACATCCATCTTCCACCCCTAGGAGGTAAATTGAAATCTTCATTATTATTAATGATTATTGCCGCATTTGTCAAACATGTGCATTACACGTACGGGAATTCATCCAAAATGTCCGCCGCTTCTTGCACTAGTTTTGCCCCGTGCTGAATGAGCGTATTCGGCCCGGCGGATTCCGCCAAACCGATCGGGCCGGGGACGGCGAACACTTCCCGCCCTTGCTCAAGCGCATACGCGGCGGTAATGAGCGAACCGCTTTTTCGCTTCGCCTGCACGACAAGCGTGCCGAGCGACAGCCCGCTGATGATGCGATTGCGCGCGGGAAACTGCCATGCCTGTGGGCGCGTTGCCGGCGGATGCTCAGCGATGACCAACTGTTCGTTCATCAGCCGGGTGGCGAACGGTCGATGTTCTTTCGGATAAATGTGGTCCAGCCCACCGGCGATGACGGCGATCGTCGACCCGCCATGCTGGACGGCAAGTTGGTGGGCGCACACGTCAATCCCAAACGCGAGCCCGCTGACGATCGTAAAGCCGGCGGCAACAAGCGGCGGCACCAATTTGTTCAACGCTTCGATTCCTTCCTTCGTCGGCCGCCTCGTGCCGACGATGCTGATCAGTTTCCGCTCCTGAAGCAAAGCGGAGTCCCCCTTTGCATACAGCACCCACGGCGGGGCATAAATATGCCGAAGCAACGGCGGATAGTCATGATCAAACACGGTGACCACATGAATGCACCGGTCCATATATGTTTTTATCACACGTTGCACATCGATGGAATACAAATCATGGAAAAAAGCGGTCCATTGAGCGTCGGAAAGCGGAACGAGCGGGCGGAGATCATGAGGAGGCAGAGAAAATGGAGCGGTGAGCGTCGGATCAACCTTCAGCAAGGAATGAATCGTCTTCCATCCTGCCCCGCGGCAATGATGGAGATGGATAAGTCGGTCGCGGACCGTATCGTACATACTGCTCCCCTTTCTTTTTTCACCTTCAGCATGGATCGATCGGTGCAACGAAAACGTTTAACATATCCTTGACGGAAAAGTCGCCTGTCTATTTTTTCGACTGTCGGAGGCAAGCCGCAGGCTTCCCCGTCACGCCTTGGCGTGACGGAAGACCGAACAGCCACCCGCTTCACAGACCCATACATGGGTCTTTAAGCGGCGTTGTTCGGTCGCCCGACAGCCGATCCAATTGCTCTGTAAAAGCGGCAAATGGGAAAGCTTCAAATTGCATCTATAGACATGATATGCAACACCCCGCACGGCAACGTGCGGGGCCAAACCATTAGTGCGTTTTGCATTTCTCGTACAAGCCGCGTTCTTTCAGCACAGAAATGAGCGTTTCGCCGATCACGGCCGGCGTTTCCGCCACTTTAATGCCGCATTCGGTCATTTTTTTGATTTTCTCTGCGGCCGTGCCTTTGCCGCCGGAAATGATCGCGCCCGCATGGCCCATCCGTTTGCCCGGAGGCGCCGTTTGCCCGCCGATAAAGCCGACGACCGGCTTCGTCATGTTCGCTTTCACCCATTCGGCCGCTTCTTCTTCCGCCGTGCCGCCGATTTCGCCGATCATAATGACCGCGTACGTTTCTTCGTCTTCATTAAACGCCTTCAACACATCGATGAAGTTCGTGCCGTTGACCGGGTCGCCGCCAATGCCGACCGCCGTCGATTGGCCGATGCCGGCTTGCGTCAATTGGTGAACGGCTTCGTACGTCAGCGTGCCGGAACGGGAAACAATGCCGACATGTCCTTTTTTATGGATGTAGCCCGGCATAATGCCGATTTTGCACTCTTCCGGCGTAATGACGCCCGGGCAGTTCGGACCGATGAGGCGCGTCTTTTTGCCCTCCATGTACCGTTTCACTTTCACCATATCAAGCACCGGAATGCCTTCGGTGATGCAAACAACAAGGTCGAGTCCCGCGTCGACCGCTTCCATGATGGCATCCGCAGCGAAGGCCGGCGGAACGTAAATGACCGAGGCGTTCGCTCCCGTTCTTTCGACCGCTTCGGAAACGGTGTCAAACACCGGCACGCCTTCGACTTCCGTGCCGCCTTTGCCCGGCGTGACGCCGCCGACGATGTTCGTCCCGTACTCGATCATCTGCTTTGTATGGAACAGCCCTTGCGAACCGGTAATCCCTTGTACGATCACTTTCGTATCTTTATTGACAAAAACGCTCACGTGTCTCCCTCGCTTTCTTAACGTACTAGCTCGACGATTTTTTGTGCTCCGTCCGCCATCGATTCGGCCGCAATAATGTTTAAGCCCGACTCTTGCAAAATCTTTTTCCCAAGCTCAACGTTCGTTCCTTCAAGTCGGACGACAAGCGGAAGCGTCAAACCGACTTGCTTCGTCGCCGCGACGATGCCGCTCGCGATGACATCGCATTTCATAATGCCGCCGAAAATGTTGACGAAAATGCCTTTGACGTTCGGGTCGGACAAAATGATTTTGAACGCTTCCCTTACTTTTTCCTCGCTGGCGCCGCCGCCGACATCGAGGAAGTTGGCCGGCTCGCCTCCGTAATATTTGATGATGTCCATTGTCGCCATCGCCAAGCCGGCGCCGTTGACCATGCAACCGATGTTGCCGTCAAGAGCGATGTAGTTCAAGTCGTATTTCGACGCTTCGACTTCTTTCGGGTCTTCTTCATCCAAGTCGCGGTATTCAAGGATGTCCGGATGGCGGTATAAGGCGTTTGAATCGAAATTCAGCTTCGCATCAAGCGCCATCACTTTGCCGTCGCCGGTGACGACAAGCGGGTTGATTTCGGCGATCGAGCAGTCTTTATCGACAAACACTTGGTACAAGCCCATCATAAATTTGACCGCTTGGTTGACGAGATGCTTCGGAATGTTGATGTTGAAAGCCAATCGGCGCGCTTGGAACGCTTGGAGCCCGACGGCTGGATCAATGTATTCTTTAAAAATTTTCTCCGGCGTTTTCGCCGCCACTTCTTCGATTTCCGTTCCGCCTTCTTCCGACCCCATTAACACGACGCGCGAGGTGGCGCGGTCGACGACAAGGCCGATGTAGTATTCTTTTTGGATGTCGCACCCTTCTTCAATCAACAGCCGTTTCACTTCTTTTCCTTCCGGGCCGGTTTGATGGGTGACGAGCACTTTGCCGAGCAATTCGCTGGCGTATGTACGGACTTCCTCGAGGCTTTTTGCCACTTTCACCCCGCCCGCTTTGCCGCGCCCGCCGGCATGGATTTGCGCTTTGACGACACACACCGGCGCGCCGAGCTCTTTCGCCGCTTCGACCGCTTCATCCACCGTGAACGCGACGCGGCCGTTCGGCACGCTCACACCGTAGCTTCGCAAAATTTCTTTTGCTTGGTATTCATGAATGTTCATGCGCCAACCTCCTATGTATAAAATCAAAAAAGTCTTAGCGCTTTCATTTTATACCTAACATTTCGCGCTTGTCCACCGTTTCGCCGCAAAATTACGAAAGCGGGAAACGGAAACATCACTCCTTCCCCGCTCTTTCTCCTTTCGCTTCCTGATCAAGCTGATACAAAAACGCGAACAATTCAGCCACTAAGGCGTACAGCTCCTCCGGGATCGTTTCGTTGATCTCCACTTTCCCCAGCAGCTCAACAAGCGTCGGATCTTGGCGAATCGGCACGCCGTGCTCGCGGGCGGCGGCGATGATCGCTTCGGCGACCTTGCCAACCCCTTTCGCCTTGACGATCGGAGCTGCGTCAAGTGCCGCATCGTAAGACAAGGCGACTGCTTTTTTCCGCTCCTCGTTCATGCTTGGCAATCCACCTCGCTGCAACTGTCGGCAAACAGAAAAACGGAAGGTGGAGGAGGGGCGGAACGCGTTGCCTTTACATCAATGCCTGAAAGCGCATAGCCGTGCGCCTGAAACCGCTCTTTGACAAGCGGAGCCATCCGCGCGGCAGCAACCGCCAACCGCGGATCATCGTGAAAAATGGAGATGTGGACGATCCGTCGTTGCACGCGCATATCAACGATCACCTCTCCCAGCTCTTCAAGCGTCAGGCAACAAACAATGCGGTTGTAATCGGCATCAAGCGTCCCGCCTTGTTTCCTCCTTCCTTGCCAGCACACAGCAAAATCGCTGCTGCGGCCGCCAAGCGGCAATGGAAACGAAATCCATACGTGCTCAATGAGCCCATCGCCGCCAGCAGCGATGGCCATGCCATCGAGCTGGTCGAGAATCGCTTCGGCCGCCCTCTTGGCCCCTTCGCTCCCCGATTCATGAAGAAAGCGAAGAAGCAGCCGTTTCAACGACGGGGCGGAAGGCAAATCCTCGATTTTCCCAACACGGACGAGCGCCGCCTCATCCTCAAGCCCAAGCCGCACGGCCGCTCGCCTCAGCCAGCAAAACAGCGACAGCGCCGGATCTCTCGTCGCTCGAGCGGCCGCCCACAACTTCGCTTCCGCGGCGGGCAGCGCTCCGCTTTGATAGGCAGCATCGAGAGCGGCCCACCGTTCCACAAACGCCTCCTCGTCCGTCAAGCCGAGCTGCCGAATGATATCGGCAAACCGGCGGCATTGCATCGCCTCCCGAAGCGCCAAGCGTCGGTCCTCCGGCAACGGGGCGAGCCCAAGGCTGGCAAGAAGCGCGCGGGCCGTTTCGGCCTCTTCCTCCCCTGACAGCAACAAACGCACGGTCGCCTCGTAAGCGGACAGCGGCGGTGAAAGAAACTTCTCCATCGCCCGGATGAGCTCAAGCGCCGCCGGATGGGCGGAAAGGGCGGCAATGGCCGCTTTCAGTTTCCCCAAACCCTCAGCGAGCGGCACCCCGGTTTTGGCTGCCCATAGCGCGCGAAACACGGCTGAAGAGAACGGCAGCCGGCGGCGAAACAAATGGGCGAGCACGTCTTCGGCCGCGTCCGGCTGGCCGGTCTCTTTCACCGCTTCAGTCAGTGCGGCAATTTCCTCTTTCGTTGCAGCCGCGCCAGCTTTCAGCGCTTGGCGGAGCACCGGCAGCGCCGCATCCGGCAGTTTCCACGCTTTTTGCCACCGGCGCACCGCCTCTTCACCTGACGGAGCAGACGCCGGTTCGGAAAGGGGAATGGCTTTCCAATAAATTGTTCCTTGTCGTTCGTGAATTTCAAACAAATACAAACGTCCGACGGCAAGCGGCGCCTCCAAACGGGCGCGCACAAGCTGTCCGCCAGCGCGGACGAGCGCCGCCCGCTCCCCGGTTTCCATCTCCTCGACCCGCTCCACTCGGCCGACGACGGCCTGCCCCGGCTGAAACCGCCGGCTGGATGTCGCGTCGCGGACAGCGGTCGTTGGCATCGTCCGCTCCATGCGCTCGACCATTTCGTCCCATCCCTTCTTCTAGAGCTGCTCGCTCGCCTCGAGCACCTCCCTCACCGGTGCGAACGAACGACGGTGCTCAGGCGTAACGCCGTAGCGGCGGATCGCCTCGAAATGTTCCGGCGTTCCGTAGCCCATATGGCGCGCGAACCCGTATTGTGGATAGCGGCGATCCAGTTCTTTCATCCACCGGTCGCGCGTCACTTTGGCGATGACCGACGCAGCAGCGATCGAAGCGCTGTTGGCGTCTCCTTTTATGAGGCGCTGTTGCGGCAGTGGGCACGGCACCGCCATCGCATCAACAAGCAAATGTTCAGGCGGCGGGGAAAGGGCGTTCACCGCTTTCGCCATCGCTTGCCTTGTCGCTTCGTAAATATTCCTTTCATCGATCTCCGCCGCGCTGACGATGCCGATGCCGATGGCGACGGCGCACGCTTCAATTTGCGCAAACAATGCCTCGCGCTTTTCCGGCGTCAGCCGCTTCGAGTCGTCAAGCCCCGGCAAATAGGCGTCTTTCGGTAAGATGACCGCGGCGGCGACGACCGGGCCGGCCAGCGGGCCGCGCCCGGCCTCATCAATGCCGGCGATCCGTCTAACGCCAGCGGCGTATAGTTCCCGCTCATAACGCATCAGTTCTTCCCACCGCTGCTCGATGGCGTGCCGGCGCGCTTTCTGCCTTTCAAAACGGGCAAGAAGCGCCTGCACGCTTTTTCGCTCATCCTGCCGCAGCATCTCCCAGCGCGGGTCGTCCTCGCCAAGCTTCGGAAGCAGCGCTTCAATGTCTTTCACCGTATACCGCTTCATGCTCCTCTCCCTCTTCTACTTATACTATCGGCTCTGTTTGGCCGACCGTAAAGCGCCGCCGGCAAAAAACGCCCGCCGGACGCGCTACGTCCGTGAAGCGGGCGTTTCAAAGCTTAAGCGGCCTAATTTTTCCGTGCGGATGTCATACAAAACGATGTCAGCCACTTTATCGTAGTCAACAGCGCCGCCTGACGTCAAGCAGCCGCGCCGCCTTCCGATGGCGTCAAACAAGGCGACAATGTCATCCGGAATGTCATCAAGGCCGTAGCGCTCCGCAAGCCGGTTGGGATAGTGGGTCGACAAAAAGCGGAGCGCATAGACGGCGACATCCTGCAAGTTTAAAATTTCGTCCTTAATGGCCCCGGTTACCGCCAACTTGTAGCCCACGTCCTCATCCTCAAATTTCGGCCATAGGATGCCTGGGGTATCAAGCAGCTCCATTTCTTTGCCGACTTTAATCCATTGCTGCGCTTTTGTCACCCCCGGCTTGTCGCCGGTTTTCGCGATATGGCGGCCGGCGAGCCGGTTGATCAGCGTCGACTTGCCGACGTTCGGGATGCCGACGATGAGCGCCCGAACCGGGCGCGGGTTTTTAATCCCTTTCGCCCGCATTTTCTCGAATTTGTCTTTCACCATCTCTTTCGCTGCCGCCGCGATTTGCCGGACTCCTGTTCCGCTTTGAGCATCGATGGGCAAAGCCAGCCGCCCTTGATCGTGGAAATAGCGGATCCACTGTTCGGTCACCGCCTCATCGGCCATATCAGCCTTATTGAGCAAAATGAGGCGCGGCTTTTGTCCGAGAATCTCGTCGATCATCGGGTTGCGCGAGGACATCGGCACACGGGCGTCAAGCAGCTCAAACGCTACGTCGATCAACTTTAATTTTTCTTGCACTTCCCGCTTGGCCTTCGCCATATGGCCGGGGAACCATTGAATCACTGTCATTGGCATCACCTGCCTCGTTTATTTCACAATCCGGGCGTCAGCCAACGGCCAATACACAAGATTCGCCTTGCCAACGACTTTGGACATCGGAATGAAGCCGATATGGCGGCTGTCTTTGCTGAAACGGCGATTGTCGCCCATGACAAACAAATGCCCCGGCGGCACCGTGCTTCGCCCGGTCAGTTCCTCCAAAGTGAACGATTCCGTCAGTGGACCGCCGTCGGACAACTGCTTTTTATACTCGTCCAAATACGGCTCTTCATACGGCTTGCCATTGATATAGAGCGTATCATTTTTGTATTCAATTCGGTCGCCCGGCAGGCCGATGACTCGCTTAATATAGTCTCTCCCTTCTTCAGCGTGAAAAACAATGATATCGAAACGGTGCGGCATGCCGATTTTATACGCCAGTTTATTGACGATCATCCGCTCATGGTTATGTAATGTCGGCATCATCGAATAACCGTCGACGATGATCGGAGCGAAAATAAAGTAGCGGATGCCCCCGGCGAGCAAGACGGCAACGACGATCGCTTTCATCCATTCACGCCATTCGCTTTTTTTCTGTTCCATTGTCCACCCACCTAAATCAAAGTTTGCAGTCGTGGATCACTACCGTAATCATCATTGGCGGTAGTGAAAAAAGGAGCTTGAAAGCAAGCTCCTTTTCCGCTGTGATCCACCGTTGTCCATTATTGCGCTGCGTTCGTATTTTCCTTGATGCGCGCCGCTTTGCCGCGAAGTTCGCGCAAGTAGTACAATTTCGCGCGGCGGACTTTCCCGCGGCGGATGACTTCCAGCTTGGCGATTTTCGGCGTATGCACCGGGAATGTGCGCTCAACGCCGACGCCATAGGACACTTTGCGGACCGTGAACGTTTCGCTGATGCCCGCTCCGCGCCGTTTAATGACGACACCTTCAAACACTTGGATGCGTTCGCGGTTGCCTTCGACGACTTTCACATGAACGCGCACCGTGTCGCCCGGGCGGAAATCCGGCAAATCCGTCCGCAGTTGTTCTTTCGTAATCTCTTGGATTAAATGATGCATCATGATCCACTCCTTCCACAGATGTTCATGCCAATGATCTCTTCATTGCAGCGGAACATCGTTTTCCATCCTCAAGCCAATCGCTTAAGGTCACACAAAAGACATGATAGCATAAACTGTTGACTCAGGCAATAGCTATTCGCGCTCCTTTTCCCACTCTTTCAGCCATTGCTTTTGCTTGTCTGTAAGCGGATATTCATCGAGCAAGTCCGGACGGCGCAAAAACGTGCGCCGGAGCGATTCCTTCTCGCGCCACTCGGCGATGAGCTGATGGTTGCCAGAAAGCAGAATATCCGGCACTTTCATGCCGCGGAAATCGGCCGGTCTTGTGTATTGCGGATACTCAAGCAGCCCGGAGCTGAACGAGTCATCGACCGGCGACGCCTCATTGCCGAGCACCCCGGGGAGAAGACGGACGACGCTGTCGACAATGACCATGGCGCCGAGTTCCCCGCCTGTTAAAATATAGTCGCCGATCGAAATTTCATCGGTTGCTAAATATTGGCGGATGCGTTCGTCATACCCTTCGTAATGGCCGCAAATGAGCACCAAATGCGTTTCTTTCGCCAGCTCTTCCGCCTTTTTTTGCGTGTAGCGCTCGCCTTGCGGGCAAAGCAAAATGATGCGGGCGCCAGGCGATCCAGCCGTCACGTGTTCCACCGCGTCAAAAATCGGCTGCGGCTTGAGCACCATGCCGGCGCCGCCGCCATACGGATAATCGTCGACCGTTTTATGCTTGTTGTCGGCAAACTCGCGAAAATCAATAAGGCGGATGTCGACGGCCCCTTTTTCTTGCGCCTTCTTTAAAATCGACTCGCTCAACACCCCGGAAAACATGCCGGGAAACAACGTTAAAATATCGATCCGCATCACTCGAGCAGCCCTTCCATCGGCCGGATGATGATCGTTTTCCGATCCGGATCGACGTGCAAAACGACCTCGTCAATGTACGGAATGAGCGCTTCCGATCCGTCTTCGCGCCGGACGACCCAGACGTCGTTCGCCCCTGGAGTCAAAATTTCCTTTACCGCGCCGATGGTCTCCCCGCCTTCTGTCACGACAGTGCAGCCGATGATCTCATGGAAATAATATTCCCCTTCCGCGAGTTCGCCGAGCTGGCTTTCCGGCACCTTCAGCATCGCTCCCTTAAACCGTTCCACATCGTTGATGCTGTCATAGCCTTCAAACGACAACAAGTCAAACGATTTATGGACGCGGTGGCTTTTCACCGTGACTTCAATCGGTTCCGTGTCCTGTTCGCGGAAAATGTACAGCTTGTTTCCTTTTTTATACCGTTCTTCAGGAAAGTCGGTGCGCGAAATGACGCGCACTTCGCCGCGAATGCCGTGCGTATTGACAATTTTTCCGACATTAAACCATCGTTCCATCGCTTTCATCCCTTCTTAGCGAATCTCTTTGACGACGCCGTCTTCAATGATGATGGCGCGCGTTTTTGTCACCTCTTCCCAACGGTCGCCGACGTTCACCTCAACGAGCGCCTCGACTTCCCGCTCTTTCAATTCGCTCCCTAACGGTAGCATATGTAATTGTTCGAGCTGAAACTCAAGCAGTTTCATTTTCTCCATCCGCTCGTCGATCTCTTTGGCAAAATATTGTTTCACTAAAGCGGGCGGATAGTTTCCGCTTTTCTCCATTCGTTTCTGTTCAAAACGAAGCTGGTCGCACTCGCGCTCGAGCTGCTGCTTGCGCGCCAAAAACGCGGCGGCAAGCTCTTGTTTGCTCCGTTCGGTGACGATTTGCCGCACCTCAACCGTTTGAATGAGCTTCATCCTCTTCCCCCTTTTGACACGGAATGAACGGCACCCGGGTCATTTTTGCGCCCTTTGGCATCATATCAAAAAAGGGAGAGGAACATCCTCACCCTTTGTCTTTCACTTGCACAACAACCCGCTTTGGCGATCCGGCCGCGGCGGCGGCAACGACCGTGCGAATCGCCTGGATCGTCCGCCCTTGTTTGCCGATCACTTTGCCAGTGTCGTCTTCATGCACGGACAGCTCATAGATGACGGCCGTCTCTTCTTCGCGGCGCTCAACCGCCACCGCCTCCGGATGATCGACAAGCGCCTTGACGATCGTTTCAATGAGCGGCTTCATGTGCATCTCGCTTATTTGCCGTATTTCAAGTTATGGAACTTCTCTAAAATGCCTTGCTTCGACAGCAAGCTGCGCACCGTATCCGATGGTTTGGCGCCGTTTTGCAGCCATTTGAGCGCCAATTCCTCATCAATTTTCACTTGCGCCGGCTCAGCGACCGGATCGTACGTGCCGATCGTTTCGATAAAACGACCGTCGCGCGGCGAGCGCGAATCAGCTACCACGATGCGATAGAATGGTTTTTTCTTTGTTCCCATGCGTTTTAAACGAATTTTTACTGCCATAGTCAGTACGCACCTCCGTATAGAGTTCACACAAGATAGTATATTAACAATTCTTTTTCCGTTTGTAAAGGTTTTTCGCTTAACAGATCTTCATTTACATAAATGGAAAACGGAATCCTTTCTTTTTCCCTTTTGGCATATTCGTCATCATTTTCATCATTTTTTTCATCTCGTCAAATTGCTTCAAAAGCCGGTTTACTTCCTGCACCGTCGTGCCGCTTCCTTTGGCGATCCGCTTTTTGCGGCTAGCGTTGATGATTTCCGGATGCGTTTTCTCTTCTTTCGTCATCGAGCGGATGATCGCCTCAACGCGGGCGATTTGCTTTTCATCGACTTGGATGTTGGCGAGCCCTTTGATTTTGTTGGCGCCCGGCAGCATTTTAATCAGTTCGTCAAGCGGTCCGAGCTTGCGCACTTGGCCGAGCTGCTCCAAAAAGTCGTCAAGCGTGAAGGTGGCCGTGCGCATTTTTTGTTCGAGCTCCTTCGCCTTCTCTTCGTCGACGGCCGCCTGCGCTTTTTCGATGAGCGTCAGGACATCGCCCATGCCTAAAATGCGCGACGCCATTCGCTCCGGATGGAACGGCTCCAAAGCGTCAAGTTTTTCGCCCATCCCAGCAAACTTGATCGGCGCTCCGGTGACGGCGCGAATCGACAGCGCCGCCCCGCCGCGCGTGTCGCCGTCCAGCTTCGTCAAAATCACCCCGGTGATGCCGAGCTGCTCATGGAAGCTTTGTGCGACATTGACGGCATCTTGCCCGGTCATGGCGTCAACGACGAGGAAAATTTCATCCGGCTTGACCGCTTCTTTCATTTTCTTCAGTTCATCCATGAGCGCTTCATCAATGTGGAGGCGGCCGGCTGTGTCGATGAGCACGTAATCATAATGCTCTTCTTTCGCCCGCTCGAGCGCCTGTTTCGCGATTTCAACCGGATTGGCGTGCTCGCCTAACGAAAAGACAGGCATGTCGAGCTGCTTGCCAAGCGTCTCAAGCTGTTTGATCGCCGCCGGGCGGTAAACGTCGGCAGCCACCAGAAGCGGCTTCCGGTTATGCCGTTTGCGCAGCAAGTTGGCCAGCTTCCCGGTGGTCGTCGTTTTCCCGGCCCCTTGCAACCCGACCATCATCACAACGGTCGGCGGTTTCTTCGCGACAGCGATTTGGCTTTGCTCACCGCCCATTAACGCCGTCAGCTCTTCCTTGACGATTTTGATCACTTGCTGGCCCGGCGTTAAGCTTTTCATCACTTCCTGCCCGACAGCCCGCTCGCTCACCTGTCTGATGAAATCTTTGACGACTTTAAAGTTGACGTCAGCTTCCAAAAGCGCAAGGCGCACTTCGCGCATCATCTCTTTGACATCCGCTTCGGTGACTTTCCCTTTGCCGCGGATGCGGTTCATCACCTGCTGCAAACGTTCAGACAGTCCTTCAAACGCCATGGCGGCCACCCCCTTTTTTAATCAAGTTCGTCAAGCTCGCGGACTAGCGCCGCCAATTCGGCGTCAGCACCGTAGTGCCGGCTGATGTAGTCTTTCAGCCGCTCGATGATCTGCCGCCGCCGTTCATATTTTCGCAGCAGCCCGAGCTTCTCTTCATACTGCTCCAGCATCGCTTCTGTACGCCGGATGTTATCGTACACCGCCTGGCGGCTCACCTCATATTGTTCGGCAATTTCCCCGAGGGAGTAGTCGTCCAAGTAGTAAAGCGCCATATAGTTGCGCTGTTTCGGCGTCAACAGCGCTTGGTAAAAATCGTATAAATAGTTCATGCGCATCGTTTTTTCCAGCACCGGACTCTCCCTCCCTCATTGTTAAGTAAAATACCTTTACAAAAATGTAGTGTACCTTCTTTTCGGCAAGGTGTCAAGGGATGGAACGAACAAAGGGCTTATCGGTTACACTCCCGTGGACGCAACAACAAAGGGCGCTCCATTGTTTTGGGAGCACCCTCTGTTGGCTTGTTTATGATTCCAGCAAATCAGCAAACAATCCGTAGACGTACTGTTCTGGATCGAACACTTGCAAATCGTCCATCTTCTCGCCGAGGCCGACGAGTTTCACCGGGATGGCCATCTCGTTGCGAATGGCAAGCACGATGCCGCCTTTCGCCGTGCCGTCAAGCTTCGTCAACACGATGCCGGTCACATCGGTCGCTTCTTTAAACAGCTTGGCTTGGCTCATCGCGTTTTGCCCGGTCGTCGCGTCCAACACAAGCAGTACTTCATGCGGAGCGCCCGGAATTTCGCGGCTGATGACGCGTTTCACTTTTTCGAGCTCTTTCATTAAATTCACTTTGTTTTGCAGCCGCCCGGCCGTGTCGCATAACAATACGTCAACGCCGCGCGCTTTCGCCGCTTGAATCGCATCATACATGACCGCCGCTGGATCGGAGCCGGCCGCCTGCTTAATGACGTCGACCCCAACGCGCTCGCCCCACGCTTCGAGCTGCTCGATCGCCCCGGCGCGGAACGTGTCGCCAGCTGCCAACAAGACGGATTTCCCTTCCGATTTCAGCTTATGGGCGAGCTTGCCGATCGTTGTCGTTTTGCCGACGCCGTTGACACCGACGAACAAAATGACCGTCAGCCCGCCTTCTTGTATATTCAAAGCGGAAAGTTCTTTGTCATCGGCGCCGGCGCGGTAAATGTCAACGAGCTTTTCGGCGATGACGTCGCGCATTTGCGCCGGGTCTTGAATGTTGCGGCGCTTCACTTCCATTTTCAGCTCATCGACAAGTTCCATGACGGTCGTGACGCCCACATCCGCGGCGATCAAAATTTCCTCAAGCTCTTCAAAAAACGCTTCATCCACTTTCCGATAACGGGCGATGAGGTCGTTCACTTTCCCGGCGAGCGAATTTCGCGTTTTTGACAGCCCTTCTTTAAACTTTTCGGTTACGGCATCCGCTTGCTTTGTCCATTTTTCTTTCCATTTTTGAAAAAAACCCATCCAAAGCGCCTCCTTTCCATTATGACCGCACGAGCTCCTTCGAATCTTCCAAACGGACAGAAACAAGCTTTGAGACGCCCGATTCTTGCATCGTGACGCCGTACAGCACGTCCGCTTCTTCCATCGTCCCTTTTCGATGGGTGATGACGATAAACTGCGTGTCGCGGCTGAACCGTTTTAAATATTGGGCATACCGCTGCACGTTCGCTTCATCAAGCGCCGCTTCGACTTCATCAAGGACGCAAAACGGCACCGGGCGCACCTTTAAAATCGAAAACAAGAGGGCGATCGCCGTCAGCGCCCGTTCGCCGCCGGAAAGCAAGCTTAAATGTTGCAGCTTTTTCCCCGGAGGCTGAGCGACGATGTCGATCCCAGTCTCAAGCAAGTCGTTCGGATCGGTCAGCCGCAAATCGGCGCGCCCGCCGCCGAACAGCTCGCCAAATACCTCGCCAAAATGGGCGCGGATTTGTTCAAACGTCGCGAAAAATCGTTTTTTCATTTCATCGTCCATTTCATCAATGACTTGGTGGAGCGTCGCCTTCGCCTCTTCCAAATCGGTTTTTTGCTCGCTTAAAAAGCGGTGCCGTTCGGAAACTCGTTCGTATTCATCGATCGCCCCCAAGTTGACGGTGCCGAGCTCCTCCATGGCGCGCTTGATCAGCTTCACCCGCTTGCGCGCCTCATCGGCGCCGATCTCAAGCGGGTACGCGGAGCGAGCCGCTTCAAACGACAGCCCATACTCTTCGCGCAGACGGACAAGCAAATTCTCAAGCTCCACATCAAGCCGGTTCAACTTTACTTCTTCGTCTTTCACGACATCGGCGAGCTGTTTATGCTGCCGCTTCGTCTCTTTCCATTCCTGTTCCAAATGTTCAAGACGGCGTTGGAAATCGAGCCGCTGTTCGCGACGGCTCGCGATCAGCTCCAATGTCTTTTGCTTGTCCTCAAGCTTTTGCTTTCGCAGCTGCTCAATCTCTTCCTCGTTCCATTCCGGCGCCTTCATTTCCGCATCCAAAGCGGCTCGTTCGCGCTCTGCTTCTTTGAGCCCACGGATCGTTTCGGCAAGCTCCGCTTCCCATTCTTCCACTTTCCGGCGTGCATGTTTCACGCGCTCTTTCGTTTCCGCCAAGGCGATTTTTTGCTCCGTGATCGCTGCCTGGAGCGCCTCTTTCGTCGTTTGCTCCGTCTGTTTTTGCGCCTGCAGCCGGCTGATGTCGTCATCGATCGCCTGCAGTTTCTCGGCAAGCTGCTCAAGCTGCCTGTCAATGGCGCCGAGGCGGCGGTTGAGCTCTGCCATTTCGCGCTCGTCGTTCGCCTTTTCTTCATCATACAGTGCGAGCCGCTCGTCGATCCGTTTTTTCTGCCATTCGAGCTCGCGTTGCTCGTCCTTTTGTCTTTGCAGGGCCTCCCGAAGCGCCGCAACCTCTTCTTGCAGCGCGTCCGCCTGCGCTTCCTGCTCCGCCAGCTCGTGTCGTTTTGCGGCAACAGCCCGCTCAAGCCGAGCGATCGTTTCATCCATTTCCTGCAGTTTGGCCGAAAGCGTCTCAAGCTCGCGGTTTCGACTTAGCAACGACGCGGTCTTTTTCGCCGCCCCGCCGCCGGTCATCGCCCCGCCAGGGCTGACGACATCACCGTCCAATGTCACGAGGCGATAGCGATAGTGAAGAAGCTTGGCCAGCTCATTCGCGCCTTTTAAATCGGCTGTCACGATGACATGGCCGAGCAAATGGGCGATCGCCGCCCTGTAGGCGCGGTCGTATTCGACGAGCTCGCTTGCGATGCCGACAAACGCCGGATGGCGGTCAATCGCCGCCCGCTCCCGTTCGGAAAGCGCGCGCGCTTGGATGACGTCAAGCGGCAAAAACGTCGCGCGCCCGTAGCCGTTCGTTTTCAAATAGTGAATCGCTTGCCGCGCCGCCTGTTCGCTGTCAACGACGATATGCTGCATCGCCCCGCCGAGCGCCGTTTCAATCGCCGTCTCATAGCGGTCCGGCACGCGAATGAGCTCAACAATGGCGCCATGAATGCCGGGCAGAAGGTCGCGCGCCTTTAATACTTCTTTTACTCCTTGGACAAAACCGGAATAATCATGTTGCATCTCTTCCAACCATTGCTGGCGCGCTTTGGTTTGCTGCCGGTATTGGCGCGCCTGATGCAGCAACGCTTCATGCTGCTCGAGCTCCGTTTTTTGCGCTGCGAGCGCCGCGGCGAGAGCGGCTTGTCTGTTATGCGCTTCCGTCAGCGCCTGTTCGAGGCGGGTCTGCTCGGCCCATAAAGCCGCCCGCTTCTGCTCGAGCTGTTCACGTTCGGCGAGATGGCGGCGGTTCGCTTCATCGAGCGCCGTCCGTTTGGCATGCAGCTTGCCAAGCGCCTGCTCCACATGTGCGCGTTCGTTTTTCAACGCCGCCTGTTCATGAACAAGGTCGATGTAATCACCTTTTCGCCGCTCGATTTCTTCTTCAATGTCGGCTTCATGCGCCGAAAACAAAGCCTGTTTTTCTTTCAGCTCCCGCTCGAGCGCTGCGGCGCCCGCCTCAAGCCGGGCGAGTTCCTCCCGCTCGGCATGCAGCTGCTCCGTCAAGCGGCGCCGTTTCGCAGCCAGTGCAGCCGTTATGTCGTCCAGCTGCGCTTTTCGCCTCGCGGCATGCTTTTTTCTCTCTTTCAATACTTCTTTCCGCCCTTCGAGCTTCTCAAGCTCTTCGCTGGCTAAAAGAAGCACTTGCTGCAAACCGTCGATCGATTCGTCAATGGCGGTCATTTGATCGCGGAGCTGTTCGATTTGGGCTTCCATTTTCTGCAACGCCGCCGCCAGCGCCACTTCGTCCCGCTGGTGCCCATCAAGCGCTTCCTTCAACTCATTCCATTGCCCGCGCAGCTGCTCGATGTCGTGAACCATCAGCGCCACTTCAAATCGCTCGAGCTCTTCGCGTTTTTCCAAAAACTCTTTGGCGAGCGACGCCTGCATGCGGAGCGGCTCAAGCTGCTGTTCGAGCTCGTGCAAAATATCGTTGACGCGGTGCAAGTTGTCTTGCGTCTCCGCTAGCTTCGCCTCCGCCTTTTTTTTCCGCAGCTTGTACTTCAACACGCCGGCCGCTTCTTCAAAAATCGTGCGCCGCTCTTCCGGTTTGCTGCTTAAAATCTCTTCGACCCGGCCTTGGCCGATGATGGAAAACGCCTCCTTGCCGAGCCCGGAATCGAGAAACAAATCGACGATGTCTTTCAAACGGCACGGCTGGCGGTTGATGAAAAACTCGCTCTCCCCCGAGCGATAAACGCGCCGGGTCACGCTCACTTCCTGGTACTCAAGCGGCAAAAAGCCGTCTTCATTGTCGAGTGTGATCGTCACTTCAGCCACATTGAGCGGCTTGCGCGATTCGCTGCCGGCGAAGATGACGTCTTCCATTTTCGCCCCGCGCAACGATTTTGCTGATTGCTCACCGAGCACCCAACGGATCGCATCGGTAATGTTGCTTTTGCCGCTCCCGTTCGGACCGACGACCGCCGTCACACCAGGGACAAACTCGATCGATACACGGTCGGCGAACGATTTAAAGCCGATCACATCCAATCGTTTCAGGAACATGGTATGACGCCTCACCATCTTTCCACTGTGATCCACCACAAACACCCCGGAGCCCTTTTTGGAAACCGAGACGTTCGATCTTTTCATCCTACCATATGAGCTATCGAAAAAAACGCCTTTCTTCCCCCGCTCAAGGCGCGCATGTTCATCGAAACACCCATGAGCAGCGTTTGCTCTCCATCCCTTCGCACGTTCACAGAAAAAAGACTGACGTAACAGCGCCAGCCTTCACTGCTGATCGGCAGCCTGCAACGTTTCGAGCGCCATTTGCGCCGCATGTTGTTCGGCTTCCTTTTTCGAGCGGCCGACGCCGATGCCAAGCTCTTGGCCGTTTAACGCTACGCGGGCGACAAACTCCTTGTTGTGGGCCGGACCTTTTTCCTCCAAAATGGCGTATTCAAGCGTTCCGCTGCCGTCCCGCTGCACCAATTCCTGCAGCTGGCTTTTAAAATCCATCACATGAGAAAAAGCACCTTCATCAATTTTCGGAAACATCGTTTTCTCCAAAAAGCGGATGACCGCGTCCATTCCTTGATCCAAATACAAAGCGCCGATGAACGCCTCAAAGACGTCTGCCAAGAGCGCCGGACGCGTCCGCCCGCCGGTCAGCTCCTCGCCTTTGCCGAGCAAGACGAGCTCGCCGAACGACAGGGCGTTGGCAAATTTCACAAGCGACGGCTCGCAGACGATGGCCGCCCTCAGCTTCGTCAATTGCCCCTCGCTCATATGCGGGAACTTTTGAAATAAATATTGAGAAACGGTCAGCTCCAGCACGGCATCGCCTAAAAACTCAAGCCGTTCATTGTCTTCGTGAAGCCGCCGCCGATGCTCATTCACATACGATGAATGGGTGAACGCTTGAATCAACAGCTTTTCGTTTCGAAAGGTGATGCCGATTTTTTTTTGCAGCTCTTGAAACTTCGCCCGCCTCTTTTCATGGATGCGCTCTTTATCTTTTTGTTTTGACATAAAAATGCCCTCCGACTTCGTTCCAGAACAAAATGGCCGTGTCTTCTTCTATTATATCCGTTCTCCGGTCCGCTACGCGAGCGGGAATCGTGCGCTTTTTTCCGCAAGGCCCGCCGAGCATCCCTGAAAAAGCAGAGAAAGCCCCGTTCGAAGCAACGGGACTTTGCAAAAAAGCAGCATTACAGACGACTTTTTATGTAGTTCACAGCGTCTCCGACTGTGACGATTTTTTCCGCCTCTTCATCGGAAATTTCCATGTTGAATTCGTCTTCAAGTTCCATGACGAGTTCGACGATGTCGAGCGAGTCAGCGCCCAGGTCGTCCTTAAACGACGCCTCGAGCGTCACTTGCGATTCGTCAACCCCCAGCCGGTCAACGATGATTTTCGTTACACGTTCCAATACATCGGCCATTGCGTTCACCTCCCTTCATGATTATAGTCGATTGGCAGAAAAAATACTAGCACTGTTTTTCTTACGGCATCACCATGCCGCCGTCAACATGAAGCGTCTGTCCAGTCATGTAGCTC
This sequence comes from Geobacillus sp. CAMR5420, assembly GCF_000691465.1. Taxonomy (NCBI): domain Bacteria; kingdom Bacillati; phylum Bacillota; class Bacilli; order Caryophanales; family Anoxybacillaceae; genus Geobacillus; species Geobacillus sp. CAMR5420. The sequence continues at coordinate 102,964 of NZ_JHUS01000029.1, read as the reverse complement.
GCGGCGTCGGAAGCGAGGAAAGCGACGACGCGGGCGACATCATCCGGCTCGCCAAAGCGGGCGAGCGGAATTTGCTTTAACATTTCCGCCTTCAGCTCCGGGCTGAGCGCTTCGGTCATATCGGTCGTAATGAATCCTGGTGCGACGGCGTTAACGGTGATGTTGCGGCTGGCGAATTCGCGCGCCGCCGTCTTCGTCAGCCCGATGACGCCGGCCTTGGCGGCGACATAGTTCGCCTGCCCCGGATTGCCGATCACGCCGACGACCGAAGCAATGTTGACGATCCGCCCATAGCGCTGCTTCATCATCGGGCGCGTTGCCGCCTTCGTACAAAGAAATACTCCTTTTAAGTTCGTGTTAATCACGGCATCCCATTCTTCTTCTTTCATCCGCATCAATAAATTGTCGCGTGTAATGCCGGCGTTGTTGACCAAAATATCGAGGCGGCCAAAATGGTCAATCGTCGTTTTCACCATGCGCTCAACATCTTCAGCGCGGGCGACGTCCGCCTGCACGGCGATCGCTTCGCGGCCGAGCGAGCGGATGGCCTCGACAACTTCATTCGCTTTCGCCTCGCTGCCGGCGTAATTGACGGCAACGTTCGCCCCTTGGCGGGCAAGTTCCAGAGCAACCGCCCGGCCAATGCCGCGCGACGCCCCGGTCACAAGAGCAATTTTTCCTTCGAGCATCGCTTTATTCCCCTTTCAGCGCCGCAACGGTCGCTTCGAAGGAAGCAAGATCGTTCACCGCATAAACGCGGGCGTTGCGGTCGATTTTTTTCACAAGGCCGGACAACACTTTTCCCGGACCGATTTCGACAAACGTGTCGACGCCAAGCGAAAGAAGCGTGCGCACCGACTGCTCCCAACGCACCGGCGAATACAGTTGTTCAATGAGAAGGCGGGCGATGTCCTCTTTTTTCGTCACCGGCTCAGCAGTCACATTGGCGACGACCGGAATGACGGCGTCACGAATCACCAAACTGTCAAGAACCGCTTTCAGTTTTTCTGCCGCCGGCTTCATGAGAGCGGAGTGGAACGGACCGCTCACCTCAAGCGGAATGACGCGTTTGGCGCCGCGTTCTTTCAAAAGCTGAGCCGCTTTTTCCACTCCGGCTTTCGAGCCGGAGATGACAATTTGCCCCGGGCAGTTGAAGTTGGCCGGCTCGACCGGATCGCCTTGGGCGGCGATTTCATTTGTCACTGCTTCAAGCGCATCAGCGTCCATCCCAAGCACCGCCGCCATCGTCCCTTCACCGGCCGGCACCGCTTCATCCATCAGCTCACCGCGGCGGCGCACCGCGTAGACGGCATCGGCAAACGACATGGCGCCGGCGGCGACAAGCGCCGTATATTCGCCTAAGCTGTGGCCGGCGACATAGTCCGCTTTCAGCCCAGCGCCGTCGACAAGCTGGAGCAAGGCGATGCTGGCGGTCAAGAGCGCCGGCTGGGCGTTATATGTCAACGTCAGCTCTTCTTGCGGTCCGTTGAACATGAGCTTGGAAAGCGCGAATCCAAGCCGCTCGTCAGCCTCCGCGATGACGGCACGGGCGCGGTCGTCATGCTCGGCAGCGTCTTTCGCCATGCCGACCGTCTGCGATCCTTGGCCAGGAAATAAAAAGGCGATTTTCCCCATTTTTGATTCCTCCTTTACCGATTATGCCCGTTCCAGCTCCGCTCTGATCGTGCCGATGACATCATGAACCACCATCTCTCGCGCCTGGCGGATGGCGTGGAAGATGGCGTTCGCATCGGACGACCCGTGCGCTTTAATGACCGGAGCATTTAAGCCAAACAGCGCCGCGCCGCCATACTCCGAGTAGTCCATCATTTTTTTCAGCCCGGCGAGCTTTGGCTTGAGGACGGCGGCGGCCAGCTTCGCCGCGACGCCGCTTGTCAGCGTCTGCTTGAGCAAGGAAAAGAGCGCCATCGCCGTCCCTTCAATCGTTTTTAACGCAACATTGCCGGCAAAGCCGTCGGCGACAACAACATCAGCCACTCCTTGCAGCAGATCGCGCGCTTCGACATTGCCGATGAAATGAAGGTTCGTTTCCTTGAGCAAGGCAAACGCCCGTTTCGTTGTTTCGTTTCCTTTTTGGTCTTCCGTTCCGACGTTCAGCAAGCCGATGCGCGGTTTTTCGACGCCGCGCACGTTCTTTGCGTACACATGTCCCATCAAAGCGTATTGCTGCAAATGTTCCGGCTTTGCATCGACGTTGGCGCCGACATCCAGAAAGACAAAGCCGCGCCCATCCAACGTCGGCAGCGTCGGGGCGAGCGCCGGGCGGTCGATGCCGGCTGCCCGCCCGACGACAAACAGTCCGGCTGCCATGAGCGCCCCGGTATTGCCGGCGGAAATGCAGGCAGCGGCGCGCCCTTCTTTCACTTCTTCCGCCATGCGCACCATCGACGAGTTCTTTTTGCGCCGCACTGCCCGCACCGGCTCATCATCTGCTTCGATCACTTCGTCGGTGTGGATGATCGAAATGCGCTCTTCACCCGTCACATGCGGGCGAATTTTCTCTTCATCGCCAATCAGCGTAATCTCGATGTCAGGGAAATGGGCGGCGGCCATAAGCGCCCCGCGCACGATTTCGCTCGGGGCATGGTCTCCACCCATGGCATCAACCGCGATATTCATTGCTGTCCCCATCCTTTTTCTCTATGTTTGAACGATACATTTCAAACGTACCAGAAAAGACGAGCTCCTGGCCGACGTAGCTGTTCACCTCGACGATTGTGCGCCCGTGCGCCGTTTTTCCGGTCACTTTCGCTTTGGCTACGACCCGCTCCCCTTCTTTCACTTGGCGCACAAAACGAATGGTCGCTTTCGCTGTCAGCGCCAGTTCATCATGGATGACAGCGACGGCAAGCGAGTTGGCCTGAGCGAACAAATGATGGCCGCGGGCGATGCGGGTGCGCCGAAAGACGTGCTCCTCTTTCACATCGAAAATCGAAATGGCGCTCGCATCCGGCTCGATGTCAATAATGTCGCCGATCACTTCTTCAAGCGGCAACGCCCGCACTTTATCAGCGAACGACTGGCGGGCGACATTCTTGATGCGCTCACGCAGTTCGGGAATCGACAGCTCAAGCCGATCAAGGCGGATCGTCTGCACGCTGACCGAAAATTTTTCGGCGAGCTCTTCATCGGTGATAAACGGGTTTTCCCGGATCGTCTCCTGCAACAACCGTTGCCGTTCGCGTTTGCTTTTTCTCATCGATTCGTGACACCGTCCGATTTTATGACTAGGTACTAAAAGTAATATATAATATCAAAAAACGAAATGCAAGCACAAAAAATGAACAGCGCCACATGCTGTCGGCCGCTGTGGATCCGACGCCCCCCTCGCCAAACGGCTTTCTGCTCCATCCTCGAGGCCCACAAACGAAATAGTGGGACAGGCATCTCCTGCCTCCTCCGTCCGAGCAATAAAAATATAGGCTTCCACTGGCCAAAAAATCAATTACCATAAAAAACAGCGGGGCGCGAATGCGCCGGCGCCTCCTCCCCTGTCTATTAATCTAGCTTTTCCCCATCGAGTATGCCGGACGCTTCCAGCTCGGCGCGCAGCCCGGCGTACGCCTCATCGCGCCAAAACGCGGCCGAGGAAACGAGCTTGGCGGCATCGCGGCGGGCGACTTCCAAAATGCGGTAATCATGCACTGGATCGCCGTAGCGGAATTCCGGGAGCCCGCTTTGTTTTGTACCGAAAAAATCGCCCGGACCGCGCAGCTCCAAATCTTTTTCGGCCAACACAAACCCATCGGCCGTTTCCGTCATGATGCGCATTCGTTCTTTGCCGACTTCCGATTTCGGGTCGGCGATCAAAATGCAGTACGACTGGGCGTCGCCGCGCCCGACCCGCCCGCGCAGCTGATGGAGCTGGGCGAGGCCAAACCGTTCGGCGTCGTAAATGACCATCACCGTCGCATTCGGTACATTCACGCCGACTTCAACGACCGTCGTCGAGACGAGCACATGGATGCGGTTTTCGCTGAACGCCCTCATGACGCGTTCTTTTTCGTCGGCCGACAGCCGGCCGTGCATCAAGCCGATCTCATATTTCCCGCGATAATAATGGACAAGCTGGCTATGGACATCGATGGCGTTTTGCACATCCAATTTGTCCGACTCCTCAATGAGCGGACAGATGACATACGCCTGATGACCACGGCGCAATTCCTTTTCGATAAAATCGAGCACGCGGGAGAACTGATGATGCTTCACCCAATACGTCTCGACTTTTTTTCGTCCGGCCGGCATTTCATCGAGCACCGATACGTCCATGTCGCCGAACGCCGTAATGGCGAGTGTGCGCGGAATCGGCGTCGCCGTCATCATCAATACATCCGGTGCATGCCCTTTCTCACGCAAAACGCGGCGCTGTTCGACGCCAAACCGGTGCTGCTCGTCCGTAATAACGAGGCCGAGCCGGCGAAACTGCACTCCTTCTTGAATCAAGGCGTGCGTGCCTACGACGATATCAATTGTTCCTTCTTCCAGTTCGGCAAGCACCGCTTTGCGCTGCTTTCCCTTCACTGAGCTTGTCAAGAGCGCGATCGTCACATCCGTATCGGCAAACAGCTCGGCGAGCGAGCGGGCGTGCTGTTCAGCCAGAATTTCCGTCGGCACCATCAGCGCTCCTTGAAATCCGGACAAAGCGGCGGCGTAAAGAGCGACAGCGGCAACGACCGTCTTGCCAGAACCGACGTCGCCTTGCAAAAGCCGGTTCATTTGCCGCGGCGAGCGCATGTCCGCCAAAATTTCGCCGATGACACGGCGCTGGGCGTTCGTCAAGACAAACGGCAATCCGGAAAGAAAGGACGAAAGCCGCTCTTCAGAAAACGAATGAACGACGCCGCGCCGCTCATCGCGCATCAATCGACGGAGCGCCTGCATTTTCAGCTGGTACAACAAAAACTCCTCATAGATGAGCCGGCGCCGCGCCTGATGCAATTCTTCGCGCGTGCGCGGAAAATGAAGGGCGCGGAGCGCTTCTTGTTTGTCGACAAGGCGATAAGCGCGGCGCAAAGCGGGCGGCAGCGGGTCGGGAATGTGCTCGCCAAACTGTTCGAACGCCGCTTTCATCAACCGGCGCATCGTTTTCACCGTCAGTGGGCTGCGCACGGAGTAAACCGGCTCGATGCCGGTGGTCTCCGGAGCCGGTCCGAACCGAAGCTCGTAGGCGTTGATCGTTTGCCGATGCCGGTCCCATTTGCCGATCACCGTCACCGTCTCGTTCAGGGCGATTTTTTCCTTCAAATAGGGACGGTTGAAACAAACGACGGTGATCAAGTAGCGATCGGCCAGCATGCGGAAGGAAATGCGCGATTTTTTCTTTCCGTAATACGTCAACAGCGGGGCGCTGTATACTTTTCCTTCCACTGTCACTTTTTCTTCATGGCGGACGGCGGCCAAATCTTTTTGTTTGTAATCATCATAGCGGTACGGGGCGTACGCAAGCAGCTCACCGACCGTCGCGATGCCGATGTCGGCAAGCGCCGCCGCCGTCTCTTCACCGATGCCTTTGACCGCCGTCACCGGCTGCTGCATCGCTTCGTTCACTTCGATGCCGCAGAAGCGCCGAAAATGCGGGCCGCAATGGCGCGGCCAGTCGGCGTCGCGGCCAACCCCCCTTGCGCCGTTTCTTTGAGCGCCACCGGCATGGCTGCACCGATGCGATACATCGCTTCAATCACTTCATCGCACGGGATGCGGCTTTTAATGCCGGCTAGCGCCATATCCGCAGCGATCATGGCGTTCGCCGCCCCCATCGCGTTCCGCTTGACGCACGGCACTTCGACCAGGCCAGCAACCGGGTCGCATACTAATCCCAACATATTTTTTAAGGCGATGGCCATCGCTTCGGCCGCTTGAGCAGGCGTCCCACCGGCCAGCTCAACCAGCGCCGCGGCGGCCATGCCGGCCGCCGACCCAACTTCGGCTTGACAGCCGCCGGCGGCGCCGGAAATCGAGGCGTTGTTGGCGACAATGTAGCCAAACGCCCCGGCTGTAAACAAAAACTCAATCATTTCCATTCTTGTCGGCCGCAGCTTCTCTTTCACGGCAAACAGCGTCCCCGGGACGACGCCGGCCGCCCCAGCCGTCGGCGTGGCGCAAATGACGCCCATCGCTGCGTTCACTTCGTTGGTCGCCATGGCTTTGCTGACGGCGTCTAAAATCGTCTCTCCGGACAAAAAACGGCCGCCCTCAATATAACGCTGCATCCGCACCGCATCTCCGCCCGTCAATCCGGAGCGGGACACAACCCCTTCGAGTCCCCTCTCGACGGCGCGCTCCATGACGGCTAGATGGTGATCCATTTGCGCGATCACCTCTTCCCGGCTTCGCCCGCTCACTTCCACTTCCTGACGAATCATCACTTCAGCGATTTTGATGCTGTCCTTTTCGGCCAACGCCACAAGTTCAGCCACATTGCGAAACATTTGATTCCCACCTGTCCTCTCTCCATCATGGCTTATCTTCTTTGATGCACATCAACATGAAACCGATTTCTTTTCAATCCGCAAGCTTCGCCACTTGAATGATGTTCGGCAGCTGCTCCAATTCTTGAATCAGATCATCGGTCAACGGCTGGTCAACTTCGATCGCCATGAGCGCCTCTTTCCCTTTCTCCTTGCGCGACACTTCCATATGGCCGATGTTGATTTTCTGTTTCGCCAACACCGAAGCCACCGCCCCAATCGTCCCATACCGGTCATTATGCATAATGAGCAGCGCCGGATGGTGGCCAGACAGCTTCAAGGCAAACCCATTCAATTCGACGATTTCGATTTTGCCGCCGCCGATCGAAATGCCGACGAGCTCAAGCTCGCCTTCATCATCGCCAATCCGCAGGCGCGCCGTATTCGGATGATGCGGAATCGCCTCCTCGGCGGAAAACGACACATCTACACCTTCCGCTCGGGCGATCTCAAGCGCATTCGGAAGACGTTCATCGAACGTGTCAAACCCAAGCAGCCCGGCGACAATGGCAACGTCGGTGCCATGCCCCCGATACGTTTCGGCAAATGAGCCGTAAAACGAAATGCGCGCCCACGTCGGCTTTCGGCCAAACAACTTGCGCGCAACCAAACCGATGCGCACCGCCCCGGCCGTATGTGAACTTGACGGCCCGACCATCACCGGGCCAATGATATCAAAGACGCTTTTGTATTTCATCTCCGCTATTCCTCCACAAAACAGAAAAATAAGAAAAATAGAAGGGAATGCTCCCTTCTATTATTCTAACATATTATTCGACGGAAATGATAAATGGATACAGCGGCTGCTTTCCGTTATGCACTTCCACTTCGACCCCGTCATGTTTTGTTTCCAAATAGGCAACGACTGTTTCCACATCGATCTCCGTTGCGTCTTCGCCGTACAAAATGGTCACGATTTCGCTTTCTTCATCAATGAGCGCATCAAGCAGCCGCTTCGTTACGGCGAGTTTGTCTTTGTCAGCGGCAATAATGCGGTCATCCCATAACCCCATGTAATCGCCCTTTTGAATCTCGATGCCGTCAATCGTCGTATCGCGCACGGAAAATGTCACTTGCCCCGTTTTCACTCGCGACAGCGCCGCCGTCATCGCCCGCTCATTTTGCTCGGCCGATTGCGCCGGATTGAACGCCAAGAGCGCCGCCAGACCTTGCGGAACCGTTTTCGACGGGATGACGATCACCCGCTGTTCGGAAAGCTCCGCCGCTTGTTTTGCCGCCATCACAATGTTTTTGTTGTTTGGCAGCACAAACACCGTTTCCGCGTTGGCGAGGCGGATGGCGTCAGCGATTTCTTCCGTGCTCGGGTTCATCGTTTGCCCACCTTCAATGATGGCGTGTGCACCGATGCTCCGAAACAGTTCAGCCACGCCAGCGCCCATGGCGACGGCGACGATGCCGTACGGCTTTGCTTCCTCTTTGGCAACGCCAGGAAGCGTTTTTGCCTCCTTGCCGACGATGTTGGCATGTTGTTCGCGCATGTTTTCAATTTTAATATTGATCAAGCTGCCGTAGCGTTGACCGTATGTCAGCACCTCACCCGGCGTTTCCGAATGGATGTGCACCTTAACAAGCTCTTCATCCGCGACAACGAGCAAGGAGTCGCCGAACTGGCTTAACTCGCGGCGGAACGTTTCTTCGGAAAACGGGTGCTCGGCCAGCTTTTCGGGCTCAAAACGGACCATAAATTCCGTACAGTAGCCAAACTCGATCTCATCGGCATGAATATGGCTTTGCGCGCTTTGATGGTGCACCATTTTCACTAGATCGTCCATCCGCGCCTCAGCGCGTGCGGCGCTCACGATTTCTCCTTTCAAAGCAGCAAGAAACCCTTCATAGATGTATACGAGCCCTTGACCGCCGCTGTCGACGACACCGACTTCCTTTAAGATCGGGAGCAATTCGGGTGTGCGCTGCAGCGCCGCTTTCGCCTCGGCGAGCGCCGCTTCCATCACGGCGATCACGTCGCGTTCTTTTTTTGCCACCTCCACCGCCTTGCGCGCCGCTTCTTTGGCAACGGTGAGGATCGTCCCCTCAACCGGCTTCATCACCGCCTTATAGGCTGTGTCCACCCCCGCCTGCAAAGCGGCGGCGAATTCGAAGCTGTTCACCGCTTGTTTGCCTTCGACTGCCTTGGCAAATCCGCGGAACAGCTGCGACAAAATGACGCCGGAATTGCCGCGCGCCCCCATCAACAGCCCTTTTGCCAGCGCCGCGGCGACGTTGCCGATATGGTCGGAGGCATTCGCCTTCACTTCTTTCGCCCCGGACGTCATCGACAAGTTCATGTTTGTTCCTGTATCGCCATCTGGAACCGGAAAGACGTTCAGCGCATCGACCGTCTTGGCGTTGTTCGCCAAATGTGCGGCCCCTTGCTGCACCATATCGGCAAATCGTCTTCCGTCAAGCGTCCTCATTGTCACCGGCTAACTCCTCCTTACTACGGGTTTGACACCCGAACCCCTTGAACGTAAATATTGATCGACTGAACCGCCAGCCCGAGCGTCTGATCGAGCGTGTACTTCACTTTCGACTGCACGTTATGAGCGACTTCGGAAATTTTCGTTCCGTAGCTGACGATGATGTACATATCGATATGTACCTCGCCGTTTTCTTCGCGGACAATAACCCCTTTGGAAAAATTCTCCCGGCGCAAAATTTCCGACAGCCCATCGCGAATTTGGTTTTTCGACGCCATTCCGACAATGCCGTAGCAATCGACGGCAGCTCCCCCCGCGATCATCGCAATGACTTCATTGGCGACTTCGATGCGCCCGTATTTCGTTTGCCATTCGATCGACATGCTCGTTCCCCCTTTGCGTATCTCGCACAGCTACCCCTATTGTACTATAACGCTTTCTGTTTTCAAAGCGCTTCCCGTCCGCCCACTAGTATTATTTAGCCGAAAACTGAAATATATGTCAAGGACAGTTTCTTGAAAGAAAACCGCACGTCTATTGCAATCCCTACAGTTGTATGGTAAATTATAATAGTGTTTTTAGAGGGATGTGAAAGCAAGGAGGGAAAAACGATGGCGAAGTGCTTCATTACCGGCAAGAAGAAATCGTTCGGCAACTCGCGTTCGCATGCCATGAACGCCAGCCGCCGCACATGGAAAGCCAACTTGCAGAAAGTGCGCATTTTAGTTGACGGCAAACCGAAACGCGTTTGGGTTTCGGCGCGCGCGCTGAAATCTGGAAAAGTGAAACGCGTCTAACGGCCTAACGAAAAGAAGCCGCCCAAAAGGTTGCAACCCTCCTTTTGTTCGGCGGCAACAAAAAAGCACCAAAAATGGTGCTTTTTTCTTATCCTTTTTTAAATGCGTTCAACACCGCCCGCACGATTCCGCCTAAAAATCTCGGCAGCTTGATCGTATAAAACTTCATCCCGATTCCCTCCTCACACCGATCATAACGAGCTTCCCGCCATTTCCTTATCCATTATATTCCGTCATAAGCCAAGCGCGACTACGGGCAGCCGGCAAAATCGCTGCTCCTTATCATCATTAATATGCCTTCTGAAAACGAAAAAGTACCGGAAGATTGGATAAGTTCGTTACTAATACATAATGTCGAACCGCGGGAAATATGACAGTTTGTTAGCGGATATTTAAATCCGATAAGCGTAAGCTCCGCCACTGTTTCGGAAATCGGGATGTATGACACATAGCGGTATCGATCGTCGCGCGCAACCGTATGCACGCCGGGCAGATGGACGGTGAGCACGTTTTGCCGGTCGATGAGTTCAATGGGCCGCCCGGCGTACTTTAACAGCAGCTCAACGTTGCCAAACAAATGGTCAAGCCGCCCGCCGGTCGCCCCAAACAGACGGATGGCCCCATCTGTCTGCCTAACCGCCCAGTCAAGAGCGATCTCCATATCCGTTTTATCTTTTTCCGCCGGCCAAATGTCAAGCTCCGGCAGCATCTCCCTTAGCCGCTTGACCTCCTCTGCCGGCAGCGAATCAAAATCGCCAAACGCCCGCACCGGACGGAGTCCGAAATCCAGCAGCGCTTTCGTACCGCGGTCGACGCCGACCCACTGCACATCGTTCCCATCATACGAGCGCAAATCGGGAAGAAGGTGGCGCGGACCGCCGCCGACAATATGGATCAACACATGCGTTTCCCCCTTTCAGCAAGGGCCGAGGCGGCCATCTTCCGTCCTTTTCTTTGCTCTCATCACCCTGCGGCTCGATAAGATGGCAAAAGCGGCGCTGCCTTTTTGGCTAGTTGGCGCACACTTCGCGAAGCGTGCGAATGGCGGCGGCTCGATCCCGTTCATTGTAGATGGCCGAGCCGGCGACAAGCACGTTCGCCCCGGCTTCCACGCAAAGCGGCGCCGTTTCCGCATTGATGCCGCCGTCGACCTCAATATCGACCTCTTTATTTTGTTCGCTGGCCATCCGGGCGACCTCACGGATTTTTGGCACGACCGCCGGAATGAACGCCTGTCCGCCAAACCCTGGATTGACCGTCATCAACAAGACGAGATCGACATCACCGATCACATGGCGGATCATCTCGACCGGTGTATGCGGATTGAGCACCACCCCGGCTTTGACGCCTTGTTCTTTGATAAAATGAATCGTCCGATGCAAATGCACGCACGCCTCAACATGGACGGAAATCACATCCGCGCCCGCTTTCGCAAACGCCGGAATGTATCGGTCCGGGTCGGCGATCATCAAATGGACGTCAAGCGGCAGCTTCGTCACCGGTCGAATGGCGGCCACGACCGGCGGCCCGAACGTTAAATTCGGCACGAAATGCCCGTCCATGATATCGACGTGAATCCAATCCGCCCCGCCTTCCTCGACCGAACGAATCTCCTCAGCCAGGCGGGCGAAATCGGCTGATAAAATCGATGGCGCAATTCGAATCATGTTCAATACCTCGGCTTTCGTTCTTTCATTTCGGCAACAAAACTAACGTAGTGGTCATAGCGGTACGACGGAATCTCCCCGGCCTCGACCGCCTCACGCACAGCGCATTTCGGCTCGGCGATATGAAGGCAGCCGCGGAACTTGCACCCTTCCCCGTACGTTCGGAATTCAGGAAAATAATGCGGCAATTCGTCAAGCTCGATCTGGTCGAACTCAAGTGCACTAAACCCTGGGGTGTCGGCGACAAGCCCACCGGCGACCTCAAGCAGTTCGACATGGCGGGTCGTATGCTTGCCGCGCCCTAAATGGGTGGAAATGTCGCCCGTTTTCAACCGCAAATCCGGACGGAGCGCGTTTAATAGGGACGATTTGCCGACGCCGGACTGCCCGGCGACGACTGAGACGCGGCCGCGAAGGCGCAACGCCAGTTCATCGAGGCCGCCCTTGGTCACTGCTGACGTTTCAATCACGTCGTAGCCGATGCGCCGGTAATCATGCACGTAGCGGGCAATCTCTTCTTTTGATTCGCCATCCAACAAATCGATTTTGCTGATGACAATGATCGGCGTGATGCGTTTCGATTCAACCAAGACAAGAAAGCGGTCGAGCAGCTTGGCGCTGAAGTCCGGGCTTACAGCCGAAAAGACTAAAATCGCCTGTTCGACGTTGGCAATCGGCGGCCGCACAAGCTCATTTTGCCGCTCGCCAATCTCCAAAATATAGCCTTCCGTTTCGCTCGTCGCCTGAAAAACGACGCGGTCGCCGACGAGCGGCGTCACTTTTTTCTTGCGGAACACACCGCGCCCGCGGCATTGGAACACGCGGCCTTCGGACAGGACGTAATAAAATCCGCTTAACGCCTTAATGATTTGCCCTTCCGCCATAGCCTCACCCCTTTTTTCCGTTATTTTCTGGGTACGGGATCGATCCTTCCTCTTTGACGACATTGTTGACAATGACGCGGTAATAAGCGGTCTCCCCATATGGAATTTCAAACTCGACCATCTCGGTCGCTGGCGCCGTCAGCCGGTATGTTTTGTATGGCGTTGACATATTGTGGGTGGCATCTTGGATGTAAAGCTGGGCTTCAACCATTTGCCCCGGCATCGCCGGTTCATATGGGATCATAATCTCTTTCACTACCGTTTTGGACGGCTTCGGCTCCGGCCCGCGGGAAATGACGACTGTGATGGTTTCCCCTTTTTTTACCCGCTCGTTCGCCGCTGGAGTTTGCGAAATGACAAGCCCTTCTGGCACCTCGTCCGAATACTCGTACTTCACGTCAATGCGCAGCCCTTGATCCGCGCCGTAGTCGCGCACGCTTTTTTCCGTATAGCCAGTCAAATCTTTAACGGTGACCTTCTCCGGCCCGAGGCTGACGGTGAACATCACTTCCGTTTCATCAGGCACGACTTCATCACCGGCGTACGGGTATTGATCCAAAATCGTCCCTTCCGGCTTGTCGCTGTAGCGGCCGCTGCGTGTGATGCGGGTAAATCCTTCGGCGCGCAGCTCCTCCTCCGCCGCAGCAATATCATCGCCAATGAAGCTTGGAAATTCGATTTTCTTTTTTCCAATGCTTTTATAAATAATGACGCCGGCACCTTTCTTCACCGTCATGCCGGCTTCTGGATCGGTGCGCACGACTTTTCCTTCTTCGATTTGATCATCTTCTACATCGATCGTATCTTTGATTTCCAAACCGAGCGACGACAGCTGTTCAACAGCGTCATCATAGTTTTTGTTGACCACGTTCGGCATCGTCACTTCTTTTGGAAAAATGAGGTCCGGAATCCATGTGACCGCGCTGATGCCGGCAGCTCCAATGAACAGCAAGGCAGCCACAAGCCAGGCAATCCATACCCGTTTCCGCTTCGGTTTCGGTTCGCCCGTCGTATGAACCGGTTCGCTCGTTTTTTCCTCGTACACAAGCGTCTCTTGCTCCAACGCCGCGCTTTCCGCATGTTTGATCATCGGAATGGCTTTCGTCGCTTCCTCATCGTCATCGGGTATGGTAAATTTCGGCTCATTGCGCCGCCTTGGATCCAGCGCTGTCCGAATGTCCTCGTTCATTTCGCGCGCGGATTGGTAGCGGTAAAACGGGTCTTTCGCCGTCGCTTTTAAAATAATGTTTTCCACACTTTGCGGGATGTCCGGATTCCACGCCTTCGGCGACGGCGTTTCCGCCTGCAAGTGCTTCAACACGATCGAAACGGCTGATTCGCCGGAAAACGGCAGCCGACCGGTGACGAGTTCAAACATGACAATGCCGAGTGAATAAATGTCTGATTTTTCAGTAGCGATGCCCCCGCGCGCCTGCTCCGGCGACAAATAATGAACCGAACCGAGCACCGAGTTGGTCTGCGTGATCGTCGTGCCGCTCATCGCCACAGCGATGCCGAAGTCGGTCACTTTCACATTGCCGTGCTCATCAAGCAAAATGTTTTGCGGTTTAATGTCGCGATGGATGATGCCGTTCTCATGGGCATGGGCGATCGCTGATGTCAGCTGGTCCATGATGCCAAGCGCCCGTTCGACCGGAAGCGGAGCGTGCTGCTGGATGTATTGCTTCAGCGTCGCGCCGCGCACATATTCCATGACGATGTAATAGACGCCTTCCTCTTCGCCGACGTCATAAATGGAGACGATATGTTCATGGTTTAAGCTCGTCGCCGCTTGCGCCTCGCGGCGGAACCGTTTGATGAACTGATCATCATTGGCAAAATCAAGGCGGAGCACTTTGACAGCAACATCGCGTTCCAAAATCATATCGCGGGCCAAATACACGTTGGCCATGCCGCCGCCGCCGATGAGGCTGATGATTTTATAGCGGTCATTCAATCGCTTTCCAATGAGCACGCCGATCACCCACCTTCACGTTCCGCTGAAACATCGATGACCGCCAGCGAAATGTTGTCTTCTCCGCCCCGCCCGTTGGCGAGCTGGATAAGCGCCTCCGCCTTCTCTTCCAGCGTGCCGGCACCCGTCAAAATATGTATCATGTCCGCTTCCGGCACTTTATTGGACAACCCGTCCGAACATAACAACAACATGTCGCCCTCGTCGAGCGCCACTGTTTTCACGTCGATTTTCACCGCCGGTTCCGTGCCAAGCGCCCGCAACAGCACGTTTTTGCGCGGATGATGCTCAGCCGCTTCTTTCGAAAGTTGCCCGCTTTTGACGAGCTCATTGACCAACGAATGGTCGTCGGTCAGCTGCTGAATTCCGCTTTTGTTGAGCACGTAGCAGCGGCTGTCGCCGATATGGGCAACCGTCGCAAACGAATTAGCGCAAACGGCGGCGACGACCGTCGTCCCCATTCCTTGACATTCCGGGTGGGAACAGGCATGGCGAAACAGTTGTTCGTTCGCCGCCGCAATTTGCGTCTTGAGCCATTGCTCCGCCTCAGCCGGCGAAGCAAGGCTACTCTCTTTCTCCCATCGCTCCTGCAAATACGCCACCGCCATGGAACTGGCCACATCACCGGCGCGATGGCCGCCCATCCCGTCAGCGACGACCGCTAAATATTGGCCGCTTTGATTGACAAATACGCCGCCGCTGTCTTCGTTATGTTCGCGAATTTGGCCGATGTCAGTTCGGAAAACGGCTCGCATCCGATTCACCTCGTCTCCTCTTTTCGCTCCTTCGCGCGAAGCTGTCCGCAGGCGGCATCGATGTCGTGTCCATGTTCGCGGCGAATGGTGACATTGATTCCATGTTTTTTCAACGCCCGTTCAAAGGCGAAAATTTGGCTGCGCGGCGTGCGCACATAGTTGCGCTCCGGCACGTAGTTAACCGGAATCAAATTCACATGGCATTTCAGCCCTTTAATCAGCTCGGCCAACTGCTCGGCGTGCTCAAGCTGGTCGTTCACCCCGCCGAACAATCCGTATTCAAACGTCACGCGCCGGCCGGTTTTTTCAATGTAATACCGAACCGCCTCCATCAACTTGGGCAGCGGGTACGCTTTATTGATCGGCATGAGTTTCGTCCGCAGCTCATTCGTCGGTGCATGCAACGAAATGGCGAAGTTGACTTGCATTCCTTCATCGGCAAATTGGTAAATTTTTGGGATGATGCCGCTGGTGGAAACGGTGATATGGCGGGCGCCAATGTTCAACCCTTTTGGGTGATTGACGATGCGCAAAAACTTGATGAGCGCATCGTAGTTGTCGAACGGCTCGCCGATGCCCATGACGACGATGCTGCTGACGCGTTCATTCGTGTCATCGAGCGCCTTTTGCACTTGCACGACTTGGGCGACGATCTCGCCCGCCTCTAAATGACGCTTCAGTCCGCCGAGCGTCGAAGCGCAAAACGTGCAGCCGATGCGGCAGCCGACTTGCGTCGTGACGCACACCGAATTGCCGTAGTTATGACGCATGAGCACCGTCTCGATCGAATAGCCGTCATGGAGCTCAAACAAAAATTTGATCGTTCCGTCTTTAGACGTTTGTTTGACCACGGTTTTCAACGTCGTGATCGAAAACGATGACGCTAGCTGTTCGCGCAGCCGCTTCGGCAAATTCGTCATGTCGGCAAAATCGGTGACACGGTTTTGATACAGCCACTCGTAAATTTGCGTGGCCCGAAACGGCTTTTCGCCTTGAGCGACAAGCCATTCCTTCAATTCGTCTAGCGTGAGCGAATAAATCGATGGCAACGGAGGCTGCGTTTCGCCGACAGAGCGGCGGGCAGCCGGACGAACCATTTCCATGCTTTTACACCTTCTTTCGCAGTCGGGCGATAAAAAACCCGTCAGAGTCAAAATGATGCGGCAAAAGCTGCAACATGCCGCCTTTCACATGCGGCCGCACCGGTTCCGGCATCCGTTCGGCAAGGCTGGCGTCGAGGAAAAAGTCCGGATGATCCGCTAAAAAGCGGGCGATGGCTTCTTCATTTTCCTCGCGCTCCACCGTGCATGTGCTGTAGACAAGCGTACCGCCTTTTTTCAAAAGCGGGGCGGCCGCCCGCAAAATGGCTTGCTGAATCTCGACAAGCGCGGCGATGGCGTCTTTCCCTTTCGTATATTTGATCTCCGGTTTGCGGCGAATGACGCCGAATCCAGTGCACGGCGCATCGACCAAAACGCGGTCAAACGATTCCGGGGCAAACCGCTCGCCGAGCCGGCGGCTGTCAAGGGCGAGCGTCGCAACGTTGTCAAGCCCGAGCCGCTTGGCCTGCTGTTCGATCATCATTACCTTACGTTCGTGGATATCAACAGCAACGACCTCGCCGCGCCCGTCCATCCGCTCGGCGATATGGGTCGTTTTCCCGCCCGGCGCCGCGCAGCAGTCAAGCACCCGCTCGCCGGGGGCTGGGTCGAGCGCTCGAGCGACAAGCATTGAGCTTTCATCTTGAATCGTCAGCCAACCGGCGCGAAACGTCTCCGTATGAGCCAAATTCCCTTTTTCCGCCCGGATGGCCTCCGGAGCGACATGGCCAGGGATTGCCTGCATCCCTTCAGCGCGCAGCCGCTCAAGCGCTTCTTCGACAGTCGCACGCAGCCGGTTGACGCGGGCCGTTGATTGCGGCGGGCGCAAATTCGTCTCGCACATGCGCGCCGCTTCTTCATAACCATATTGCTGGATCCAGCGCCGAACGAGCCACTCGGGATGGCTGGTGGCAAGGGCGAGCCGCTTGCCCGCGTCATCAACCGCCTCGATCGACGGCAGCCCCTCGCGGCCGATGGCCCGCAATACGCCGTTGACAAGTGAAGCAATGCCGCGATGGCCGCGCCGTTTGGCGATTTCAACCGCTTCAAAGACGGCGGCGCGGTCGGGAACACGATCCAAATACACCATTTGATACAGCGTCAACCGAAGAAGCACGCGCACCCACGGCTCAAGCCGGCGCGCCTTGCGCAAAAACGGCGCCAAATAATAATCGAGCGTGTCGCGCCGTTGCACCGTGCCGTAGACAATCTCGGTCAACAGCGCCGCATCGCGCCCGTCAAGGCGTCCTTTTTGAATGGCTTCGTTTAATTGCAAATGACTGTACGCTCCTTTTTGTTCAATGGCTAACAGCGTATCTAAAGCAAGTTCACGTACGTTCATGATCCTCTCCTAGCTTCATGCCGACCGCCAGCCGGCTGCCGGCGCCGCGCAAAAATTCGCCCGCCGCCATCCGTTTTTTTCCGGCCGGCTGCAATTCGGTGATGCGAATGGCTGTCTCATTGCCGGTGGCCACGACAATGCCGTTTTCCTCGAGCGCCAAAATCGTGCCCGGCGGCGCCGAACGGGGCGCCGGCACTTTTTCACCCCACCAAACCTTCCAAATGTGCCCATCCTGCGTTGTATACGTGACCGGCCACGGATGGAAGGCGCGAATATGGTTGTAAATGGCTTCGCCGGGCTGCGTCCAATCGATCCGCTCCTGCTCGCGGCGAATGTTCGGCGCATACGTCGCTTTCTCCTCATCTTGCGGAACGGGCGCAATGTTTCCTTCCAATAAAAGTGGAAGCGTTTCTGATAGTAGTTTAGCCCCGGCGGCGCTCAATTTATCATGGAGCGTGCCGACCGTATCCGTTTCGGCAATCGGCACTTCGACTTGCGCTAACATGTCGCCGGCGTCCAACCGCTCCACCATATACATGATCGTGACGCCCGTTTTCGTTTTCCCTTGCCAAATGGCGTAATGGATCGGCGCCCCGCCGCGCAGCTCGGGCAGAAGCGAGGCATGGACGTTGATGCAGCCGTATTTTGGTGCATCAAGCAGCGCTTTCGGCAAAATTTGCCCGAACGCAGCCGTGACAATCAAATCGGGCGCAAACGCCAGCACTTGTTCGTATTGCTCCGGCTCGCGAATTTTTGTCGGCTGCAGCACCGGGATGCCGCGGCGCTCCGCTTCCACTTTCACCGGGGGCGGAACGGGCTCGCGCTTCCGCCCTTTTGGCTTATCCGGCTGGGTGACGACCGCTGCAACATGATAACCGTCATCAAGCAGCTGGCGCAAAATCGGCACGGCAAAGTCAGGTGTTCCCATAAACACAATGTTCGTCATTGGCATCTATCCTTCCAATTCTTCAAGATCGCAATATCGAATCACTTTCGACGTAAACAGCACGCCGTGCAAATGGTCGATTTCATGCTGCAGGGCGCGCGCCAAAAAACCGGTCGCGGAAAGCGTAAACGGGCGGCCGCGCCGGTTTTGCGCCCGCACGTTCACAAATTTCGCGCGCGGCACTTCGCCAAACAAACCAGGAAAGCTCAAACAGCCTTCAACATCCACTTGTTCGCCGCGCGCCTCGATCACGACCGGGTTGATGAGCTCAATGCGTCCGTGCTCATCTCCGACATCAACGACCGCAACCTGTTCCGCGACGCCGATTTGCGGGGCAGCTAGGCCCACCCCGTCAGCGGCAAGCATCGTTTCATACATATCGTCAAGCAGCCGCCCGAGCCGACGGTCAAATATCGTCACCGGCGCGCACGGCTGTTCCAAAATTGGATTTGGATGCATCACAATCGACAAAACGGCCAATGTCATTCCTCCATCTTCACATCATCATATACGGATTCGTGTCGACCGTAATCGTCACTCCGCCATGGGCGGCATCGGCTTGGTAGCGGTCGATGACCGCCTTGAGCGCCGCGGTCAAATTCGGCTCCCGTTTGTATTTTATCATGCATTGGTAGCGATATCTATCGTGAAGACGGGCGATTGGCGAGGCAACCGGGCCGAGAACGACCGCTTCGTGCGACAGATGCTTGCGCAAATAGGCGGCGATCTTTTCCGCCGCTTTGGCCGCAGCCGGCGCCTCTTCGTGGGCGGCGGTAATGAGCGTCAAATAATAGTACGGCGGATAGCCGTGCGCTTTGCGCAGCGCCATCTCCCGCTGGTAAAAGGCGCGGTAGTCGTGGCGGGCGGCCAGTTCAATGCTGTAGTGGTCAGGCGTATACGTCTGAATGATGACTTCGCCGGGCAGCTCGTGCCGCCCGGCGCGCCCGCTCACTTGCGTCAACAGCTGGAACGTTTTTTCCGCGGCGCGGAAATCGGGCAAATGAAGCATCGTGTCGGCCGCCAGCACACCAACAAGCGTGACGTTCGGAAAATCAAGTCCTTTGGCGATCATTTGCGTGCCGAGCAAAATATCGGCTTCCTTGGCGGCAAAACGGGAAAGCAGCTCTTCATGCGCCCCTTTGCGGCCGGTCGTGTCGACATCCATGCGGATGACGCGCGCTTTCGGCAGCAACCTCGTCAGTTCTTCTTCCACTTTTTGCGTGCCGGTCCCGAAAAAGCGGATGTGTTCGCTTCCGCACGATGGACAGCGAGGGACAAGCGGCTCTTCATGCCCGCAATAATGGCATTTCATCCGCTCGCCGGCGCGATGGTACGTCAACGAAATGTCGCAGTGCGGACAGCGGATGACATAGCCGCAGCTGCGGCACATGACAAACGTCGAATAACCGCGTCGATTCAACAGCAACACTGCCTGCTCGCCGCGCTCAAGCCGGCGGCGCAATTCGTCAAGCAACCGGCGTGAAAACATCGAACGGTTGCCGCTTCGCAGCTCCTCGCGCATATCGACGACATGAACGTCCGGCAGGCCGCGGTCGCTGATGCGCTCCGGCAGCTCGAGCAGCTCGTACACCCCTTTGGCGGCGCGGGCGAACGTCTCAAGCGAGGGGGTGGCGCTGCCAAGCACGACCGGGCAGCTGTGGCGGCGAGCGCGGTAAATGGCGACATCGCGCGCATGATAGCGCGGCATTTCTTCTTGCTTGTAGCTCGTCTCATGCTCCTCATCGATGATGATCATCCCTAAGTTTTCAAATGGGGCAAACACAGCCGAACGCGCACCGACGACAAGCTGCACTTCTTTCCGGTGAATTTTCCGCCATTCGTCATATTTTTCGCCGACCGACAGCCCGCTGTGAAGCACCGCTACTTTCGAGCCGAACCGGCTTTTGAAGCGCTCGACCATTTGCGGCGTCAGCGAAATTTCCGGCACGAGAACGATCGCTTCCTTTCCTTGGCGCAACGCTTCATCAATCGCCTGCATATACACTTCCGTCTTCCCGCTGCCGGTGACGCCATACAGCAAAAACGTGCGATGCTCCCCAGCGCGCACCGAAGCGGCGATCTTCGCCAACGCCGCCTCTTGCGCCTGGGTGAGCGCCGGCGGCTCGCTCGGCTGAAACGTGCGATGCTCGTACGGGTCGCGGTACACCTCGACATCGTTCAGCACCACAAATCCTTTGTCGACGAGCGCTTTCAGCGGCGCTGAGGAGACGCCAAGCACCGCTTGCAGTTCGGCAACCGACGCCGCCTTCCCTTTTTCAAGCAAAAATGAAAGCACCTCTTTTTGTCTTGCCGGCAGCGACCCGAGCTCCTGTTTCGCCTGTTCCGATGGAATGGCAAGAGCGGCGTGCTTCACCGTTTTCTTGCCCGCTTTTTCTTTCACCTTGTAGACCGCCTCGAGCACGCCCTGCTGCACCGCTTTTTGCGCCGCCCGCCATAAACCGGCCGCCTCAACCTCTTTCCAAGCGGCTTCCGTCCGCCCGGCAAACAGCGGCTTTACCTCATCCGGCAACCTCTCTCTCTTCTCTTCATCTGTCAAACGGAGCGTTTTTTCATATTTCGCCCGCATCGCTGCCGGCAGCATCGCCTGGTACGCCGAAATGGCAAAACAAAGCGTCGTTTCCGTTAAATAGCGGCCAAGATCAAGCAGCTCTTCGTTTAACACCGGCACGACATCAAGCACATGCTCAATCGGTTTCAGTTGTTTGATGTCGGAATGGTCTTTCACATCAACGACAAACCCTTGCAAACGCCGCGCCCCAAACGGCACCGTCACCCGCATGCCCGGCTGGATGATGCCTTGCCAGCGTTCCGGAATCAAATAATCAAACGGGCGGTCCGTCTGCCGGGACGGGACATCGACAATCACGGATGCTACTTTCATCGAATCGCCTCGATATACGCGTGAATTTCTTTTAAAATTTCCTCGGCCGCCTCGCGTTTCGTCATGAGCGGCAGCGGCCGAACGACGCCGTCGCGGCGGAAGATGGTGACGATGTTCGTATCGCCGGCAAACCCTGCCCCTTCTTCGGTGACATTGTTGGCGACGACCATATCAAGCCGCTTTTCTTCAAGCTTTTTTAACGCATACTGTTCAAGGTTGTCCGTCTCAGCGGCAAATCCAACTAAAATCTGTCCCGTTTTCCGCTCACCAAGCGCTTTCAAGATGTCCACCGTCCGCTCCATCTCCACCACATAATCACCCGGTTGCTTTTTGATTTTGGACGCCGCCACATATTTCGGCCGATAATCGGCGACCGCCGCCGCCTTGATCACGATGTCCGTTTCCGCAAAGCGAGACAAAACCGCTTCATACATTTCTTCCGCCGATTCAACCGCCACCGTCTCGACGCCATCGGGCGATGGGAGCGCCGTCGGTCCGGAGACGAGCGTCACCGAAGCGCCGAAGCGGGCCGCCGCTTCGGCGATGGCGTAGCCCATTTTTCCGCTCGAATAGTTAGAGAAATAGCGGACTGGGTCGAGCTTCTCCCGCGTCGGCCCGGCGGTGACAAGAATGCGCTTCCCGCGAAACAGCGGCGGATCGCCGGCAAAAAACCGCTCGATATGGGCAATGATGTTCTCCGGTTCCTCGAGACGCCCTTTGCCGATGTAGCCGCACGCCAAGTAGCCTTCCGACGGTTCGATGAACCGGTAGCCGAACTTACAGAGCCGCTCAATGTTCGCCTGGACGGCCGGATGCTCGTACATATGGACGTTCATCGCCGGAGCAATCCAGACGGGCGCTTTCGTCGCCAAAATCGTCGTCGTCACCATATTGTCGGCGATGCCGGCGGCCAGCTTCGCTATCGTATTGGCCGTCGCCGGTGCGACCAAAACGAGATCAGCCCAGTCCGCCAAATCGATATGGGCGATGACGGCCGGGTTGTTTTCGGCAAACGTATCGACATACACTTCCTGGCGCGACAAAGCTTGAAACGTGAGCGGTGTAATGAACTGGCACGCCCCTTCTGTCATGATCACTTTTACTTCAGCGCCGCGCTGGGTCAACTGGCTGGTGAGCGCCGCCGCCTTGTACGCCGCCACCCCCCCGGTCACACAAAGCAAAATATGTTTTCCCTTGATCATGTTGGCCACCCCCCGACATTGAAAAAAATAACAACCTAAAGCTAGGTTGTTATTTTTCCTCCTCCACTAATTCGACCTTGTCACCGGCAATTTCCTCGAGCGCCTGGCCGACAAATTTTTTCGACACCGGCTTTTTCACCATCAGCTCCGCACCGTCCTGCAGCTCACGCGCCCGTTTGGCCACTACCGTGACGAGCTTGTATTTCGAATCGACTTTTTGCATCAGCAAATCGATGGAAGGATACAGCATCGTCATTCCACCCCCAACATCCGTTTATATCGCTCGGCGACGCGTTCGCGCCGGCAATGTTCGGCGATGACGATCGCCTTGATCCGCTCGCAGGCGAGCTCCACTTCATCATTTTCCACGACATAGTCGTACTCGTCCATCATTTCAAGCTCCTCTTTCGCCGCCCGCAGCCGATTTTCAATCAGCTCTTTCGACTCGGTGCCGCGTCCCATGATCCGCTTTTCAAGCTCCGTGAGGCTTGGCGGAGCAAGGAAAATGAAGAGCGCCTCTGGAAACGCCCGCCGTACTTTCATCGCTCCCTGCACTTCGATCTCTAAAAACACATCTTTCCCTTCGGCAAGCGTCTTCTCCACGTAGTCGATCGGCGTGCCATAGTAGTTGCCGACGTATTCCGCCCACTCGAGCAGCTTGTTTTCCCGAATCATTTGTTCAAACTGCTCGCGCGTGCGGAAGAAGTAGTCGACGCCTTCCACTTCGCCTTCGCGCGGCTTGCGCGTCGTGACCGACACCGAATAATGAAGATTGATGTCCGGCTGCGAAAACAGCGCCTTGCGCACCGTTCCTTTGCCAACGCCAGACGGACCCGACATGACGATCAACAACCCACGTTCGTTCTTCAACGCCCAAAACCCTACCCTTCCTCGGAGAAATCGTCGCTTCCATATAAGCGGTTCGCCACCGTTTCCGGCTGCACGGACGACAAAATGACGTGATCGCTGTCCATGATGATGACGGCGCGCGTCCTCCGCCCGTGCGTCGCGTCAACGAGCTTGCCGCTTTCGCGCGCATCTTGAATGATTCGTTTGATCGGCGCCGAATCAGGGCTGACAATCGTAATGATGCGGGCGGCTGACACCATGTTTCCGTACCCGATATTGATAAATTTCATCATCATGACACGCCCACCTGCCATATCCGATATTGTTGCCGCCAACAAGTCGTTTTAAACAGTTATTCCACGTTTTGCACTTGCTCGCGCATTTTCTCAAGCACGCTTTTCATCTCAACGACTTGCGCGGCAATCAGGCTGTCGTTTGCCTTGGCGCCGATCGTGTTGACTTCCCGGTTCAACTCTTGCACCAAAAAGTCCAGCTTCCTCCCGATCGGTTCGTCCATTTCTAAGGCGTCTGCCATTTGCGCCAAATGGCTGCGGATGCGTTTCAATTCCTCATGAATGTCCGCCTTTTCGGCAAACACCGCCACTTCTGTGAGCAGGCGCGCCTCATCGACCGGAGCGGGCGCCCATTCGCGCAGGCGGCGCGCAAGCCGCTCGCGGTATTGTTCAATAACAAGCGGCGCCCGCTGTTCAATGGCTTCCACCCCGGCTTCGACTTCATGAAGACGGGCGCGCAAATCCGCGGCAAGCGCCTCCCCTTCGCGCCGGCGCATGGCAACAAGTGCCTTTGCCGCTTCATCGACAGCGGCCAAAAGCAGCGGCTCGACCTCCTCGTTCGCTCCTTCCTCTTCCACAACTTCGACCGCCCCATCAAGCCGAAGCAGCTCGGCCGCCGTCACGCTGCCGTCAACGGCAAATCGCTTTGCTGCCTCCTGCAACCCGGCCCAATATTGGCCGAGCAAATCCCAATCAATATGTACGTTCCGCTTTACAAGTCCTTCGCCGGCGATCGTGACGAACACTTCCACTTTTCCGCGCCGCACGTACGGCAAAATTGCTTTCTTTATTTTATCCTCAAACACGAGCCATTGTCTAGGGAGGCGAATGGAAATTTCGCAAAACCGGTGGTTGACCGATTTCATTTCCACCGCCACCATCAAACGATCCGTTTTTTTTGTGCTTGCGCCGAAGCCGGTCATGCTGTAAACCATATCATCACATCCGTCGTTGCCTTGATGAAAAAGAAAAGGTCATAGAGCGTTCCTCTATCACCCTTTTTATTATAACATATCCATCCTTTTATTTTCTCGTAAAAAGCGAGCCAGCAAACAAAAATGTCGGCAAGGCGGACAAGCCAATGATGAGCAGCCAATCGACCGCTGCGAGCGGCTTCGTATGGAACACTGCGGCAAGCGGTGGGTAATAGATGACGACAACGAGCAAAAGCAGCGACACGATCACCGCCGCGACAAGGTATATGTTCCCGAACGGACTGCGGTCAAAAACCGAATGGTCGCAACGGCAGTCGAACACATGGATCAATTGGGCCAACACAAGCGTCGCAAACGCCGCCGTCTGGGCGTAAACGAGATCCTCGCCGCTCCGTTCATAGGCGGTCAGAAACGCAGCCAGCGTAACAACGCCGATCAAAACACCGCGGCTTACGATTTTCCAGCCGAGCCCGCGGGCGAACACCCCTTCATCGGGACGGCGCGGCGGCCGCTTCATCACGTTTTCTTCTGGTTGGTCGAGCCCGAGCGCCATGGCTGGCAAACCGTCGGTGACAAGATTGACCCATAAAATTTGAATCGGCACGAGCGGCAGCGGCAAGGCAAGCAGCATCGCAAACAACATGACGAGAATTTCCCCGACGTTCGAGGCGAGCAAGTAGCGGATAAACTTGCGGATGTTTTCGTAAATGTTGCGCCCTTCTTCGATCGCCGCCTCAATCGTCGCAAAGTTGTCATCCAACAAAACGAGCGACGCCGCCTCTTTCGCCACCTCCGTCCCCGAACGGCCCATGGCGACGCCAATATCAGCTGCTTTCAGAGCGGGCGCATCGTTCACCCCGTCGCCGGTCATGGCGACAATATGGCCGCGACGCTTGAGGGCGTTGACGATTTTCAGCTTATGCTCGGGAGCGACGCGGGCAAACACGTAAATCTCATCAACTACGCGTTCGAGCTCATCGACCGACAGCTTCGACAACATCGCCCCGTCCATCACTTTGCCGCCGGGCGGGAGCACGCCAAGCTGTTTGGCGATGGCGGTGGCTGTCAACACGTGATCGCCGGTGATCATCACCGTTTTCATGCCCGCTTCTTTGCATCGCGCCACCGCTTGCTTCACCTCAGGCCGCGGCGGATCGATCATGCCGGCGACGCCGAGGAACCGAAGCTTTGTCTCCGCATCCTTCTCCGACTCGATCCGTTCCGTTTCCGCAAGCAGCCGATACGCGACGGCGATCGTGCGCAAGGCGGAAGACGCCATCTGGCGAATCGCCTTCTCGATCGTTTCTTTCCACGCCGGGGTCAGCATCTGCTCGCGGCCGTTCCATTCAAGGCGGTCCGCCCGCTCAAGCAGCACATCGGGCGCCCCTTTCGTCACGACAAACCGACGGCCGTTTCGGTCGCGGACGATCACCGTCATCATTTTCCGCTCGGAATCAAACGGAAACTCCTGTTCGATCGTGTACTCACGCAAAAGCATTCCTTTCGCCAATCCAGCTTTGGCCGCCGCGACCAGCAGCGCTCCTTCCGTCGGATCGCCGTCGACGTAACGCCGGCCGTTTTCCTCTTTCAACTCCGAACTATTGCAAAGCACCCCCATTGTCAACAGGCGAGCGAGCTGGGGAACGCGGTTCGGATCAACCGTCCGGCCGCGTTCAGAAAACTCGCCATCCGTTTCAAGACCAACGCCGCTTACCGCAAATGTCCGCCCGCCTGCCCATACTTGCGTGACGGTCATCATGTTTTCCGTCATCGTCCCCGTTTTGTCGGAACAAATGACCGAAGCGCAGCCGAGCGTTTCCACCGCCGGAAGCTTGCGGACGATGGCGTTTCGTTTGATCATCCGCTGCACGCCAAGCGCCAAGACGACCGTCACAATGGCCGGCAACCCCTCCGGAATGGCGGCGACCGCGAGCGACACACCAGCCAAAAACATTTCATACAGGTCGTGCCCTTGAATGACACCTACGGCCACGACCGCTGCCGTCAGCGCCAATGCGACGACAAGCAAAATTTTCCCAAGCTGCTCGAGCCGGCGCTGGAGCGGGGTTGCCCCCGCATCCGCCTCTTCGAGCATCGTTGCGATTTGTCCCATCGCTGTTTTCATCCCAGTGGCGATGACAATCCCGACCCCATTCCCTCTTGTCACGAGCGTCCCCATAAACGCCATATTGTGCAAATCGCCGAGCGACGCCTGTTTCGTATGAAGCGGGGCGGCGGATTTGGCCACCGGCACTGATTCGCCCGTCAGCGCCGACTCCTCGATTTCCAGGCCGGCCGCCTCAATCAAGCGGATGTCGGCCCCGACCCGGTCGCCGCTTGCAAGTCTCACCACATCGCCGACAACAAGCTCGCGCGTGGGGACTTTCACCCACTCCCCGCCGCGCAACACAACCGCTTGCGGAGCGGACAACCGTTTTAAGGCGGCAAGCGACTTTTCCGCCCGCCACTCCTGGATAAACCCCAGGATGGCGTTCATGATCACGATGACGACAATCGCCACCGCATCCACATACTCGCCTAAAAACGCGGAAATCACCGTCGCCAAAAGCAACACAAGCACCATAAAATCTTGAAACTGGCGAAAAAAGACAACGATGGCCGACTCCTTCTTCCCTTCCGCCAGCTCGTTGTACCCGAACTGCCGCAGCCGTTTTTCCGCCTCCGCCGCAGTAAGCCCGGTCTTGACATTCGTCTTCGTCTCGTGCGCGACATCGCTTGCCGCGAGCGTATGCCATTGCATCTGTCTCCCTCCGTCCTTCCATTTTTTCGCACGCCGTTCCCGCTTCTCTATGCTTATTCATACATGTCCCAAAAAATGATAGTCCCCGCCATGATGTTTAGCGACACAAACATAAGGAGTCGTGGGGCCCTTTGCCACGCCATCTCCCCCATAAGGGAAAAAATCGTGTCAAAAAAGCGGGCCTCCCCATTTTATG
Source organism: Geobacillus sp. CAMR5420 (assembly GCF_000691465.1). Lineage (NCBI taxonomy): Bacteria > Bacillati > Bacillota > Bacilli > Caryophanales > Anoxybacillaceae > Geobacillus > Geobacillus sp. CAMR5420. Next base: position 75,434 of record NZ_JHUS01000029.1, on the reverse strand, counting down.
CAACATGTTCGTCGGGCATCTTCGTCCGTCTTCAGGTAATATTCAAAGAAATGTTCAAAACGGCGGGTCGTATGGTAAGATCGAAATAGCAAACAAACGAAATAGAAAGGTGTTTTCCATGTCCTTTGACGGAGTGTTTACGTACGCCATTGTCGGTGAACTCGAAGAGGCGCTTGCGGGCGGGCGGATCACGAAAATCCACCAGCCGTCGGCGTATGAGATCGTGCTGCTTGTGCGCGCCCGCGGCCATAACCATAAAGTGATGCTGTCGGCGCATCCGACGTACGCCCGCGTCCATTTGACAAACGAAACGTACAACAACCCATCCGAGCCACCGATGTTTTGCATGCGGCTGCGCAAACAGTTGGAAGGAAGCGTCATCGAAGCGGTCCGCCAAGTCGATTTTGACCGCATCATCGTCATGGACACAAAAGGCCGCGACGAACTCGGCGACGTGCAGACAAAGCGGCTCATCATTGAAGTGATGGGCCGCCATAGCAACATCATCCTCGTTGATGCATCGACCGACACGATCATCGACAGCTTGAAACATTTGCCGCCGTCGGTCAACCGCTACCGGACGGTGCTTCCCGGGCATCCGTACGTCGCCCCACCGACGCACGGCAAGCTGAACCCGCTTGAGGCGACGGAAGAAATGGTGCTGAAAAAAATCGACTTTCACGCCGGCAAGCTCGCCCATCAGCTTGTTTCCGCCTTCAGCGGCATTTCGCCGCTATTTGCCAATGAGGCGGTGTTCCGCGCTGGACTCGCCAACCGGACGACGCTGCCGAAAAGCTTCCTCGCGCTCATCGATGACGTTCGGCGCCGCCGCTTTGCCCCGATGATGTACACGAACGGGGAAAAAGAATGGTTTTACGTTTTGCCGCTTAAGCACTTAAAAATCGAAGGCCAACCGTTTGCGAGTGCAAGCGAGCTATTGGACCGCTTTTATTTCGGCAAGGCCGAGCGCGACCGCGTCAAGCAGCAAGCTCATGACATCGAGCGTCTCATGGCGAACGAAAAGGCGAAAAACGAGAAAAAGCTCCTAAAGCTCGAACAGACGCTCGAAGAAGCAAAGAAAGCCGACGTTTATCGACTGTACGGCGAACTGCTCACCGCCCATTTGTACGCCATAAAGCGCGGCATGACGGAAATCGAGGTCGCAAACTACTACGACGAAAACGGAGGCACCATCACCATTCCGCTCGACCCGCAAAAATCGCCGTCCGAGAACGCGCAACAGTACTTTCAAAAATACCAAAAAGCGAAAAACTCGTTCGCCGTCGTTCAAGAACAAATCGAGCGGACGAAAGAAGACATCGCCTATTGCGACACGATTTTAAGCCAGCTCGAAACCGCCTCGCCGAAAGATGTCGAGGAAATCCGCGACGAGCTCATTGAACAAGGCTATTTGCGCCCGCGCGCGGCGAAAGGAGCAAAAAAGCGCAAACCAACCGCGCCCGAGCTTGACCGCTACGTCGCAAGCGACGGCACGGAAATACTCGTTGGCAAAAACAACAAACAAAACGATTATCTCACGACAAAGCTGGCCCATAAGGACGATGTTTGGCTGCATGTGAAAAACATTCCCGGCTCGCACGTCGTCATCCGGAACAAGCAGCCGTCTGACGAGACGCTCTTGGAAGCGGCGAATCTTGCCGCCTACTTCAGCAAGGCCCGCCACTCCGGCTCCGTGCCTGTCGACTACACGCGCATCCGCTATGTAAAAAAACCGAGCGGCGCCAAGCCGGGATTTGTCATTTACGAAAACGAGCAAACGCTCTACGTCACGCCGGATGAAGAACTCGTCCGCGCCATGAAACAGAGGCAAAAAGAACAAGCGGCGAAACCATCGTAAACCCGCCCCAATGGCCGCCCAACACGGCATCGGGCGATTTGCGCGAACTCCCGCAAACCGAAACGGTCTAGTGCCGCATAAAAGACAGCGGGCTGTCTGTAAGACCAGCTGCATTGGCCTTACGGACAGCCCGCTTTGCAAACTTGTCGAGTCAACCACAAGCCGCCATCACGAATGCAACTCCATGCACGTCTGCCATCCGTCTCAACGAAACATATCCTCAAGAGCCACTTGAAGCCCAGGAAAGCATGCCGACTGCACCACACCCGTTCCCGCTTTCACATCCGCCTGCTCATACAGTCCTTCCTCGTTCAGCGTATAGACGGTAATCGCCTCTTTCATCGGATTGACGATCCAATACTCTTTCACATCGTACGCCATATACAAATTGAATTTGGTCACTAAATCGTGCGCCTGGTTGGAAGGGCTCAAGATCTCAACGATAAGAGTAGGCACGCCGACATACTTCGTTTCCGTAAACCCTTTTGAATCGCAAATAACGCTTAAATCCGGAATGACGACTTTGCGATCGGGAAACTTGTCGCTAGCCAGTTCAATATCGGTCGGCGCCGCAAACACGTTGCACGGCTTCCCACGAAAATAAAGGCCCAATTCGGTATGAAGGTTGCTCGAAACAAGCTGATGCTTGATGCTTGGCGACGGAGCCATATACACAGCGCCATCAATATATTCAAGCCACTCATCGCTTTGTTCCCGCAACGCCCAATATTGCTCGTACGACACATTGGAAAACCGAGGCAAGGACATCGGCATCTTCTCCTTTGTCGCTTACATATTCCCCAAAAGAAGAACGCAACAGCCGTAATGGCCGGCTATTCCTCAAGCATCTTATCCAGCTTCTTATCAAAAGTATACACTTGATATCCCTTCACTTTGTTATAGGCGTATAAAAGGGTATCGACAAAGTCCAAGCGCCTTTTGCCAAACAGAGCAAGCGCCTCCTCTACGACCTCGATATCATCCACCTCGATATTATCGTATTTGAGCAATTCTAAAAGAATATCGCTGATCTCGTCATTTTTTACGTTGTACACTTTTTCAAGAACATAAACAACTTCAACGATTACTTCTCTTAGCAACAATACTTTGTTATCTTCAATAATCGTTGCGGCTTTGCCCGACAACTCATCATGGTCATTAAGCAGATATCTTAAAATAATATTCGCATCAATGATTTTCATATTGATCCACCACAGCTTTAGACCAAGCATCGCTTTCTCGGGCTTGCAAAGTCTCATTTTTATATTTGGACAGAGCCCCTCTTAGATTCCTTTTTTTTGGCTGTTCCAAATCTTCTTTATCCGCATAAGGAAGAATAATGACTTCCACTTTTCTATTTTTTAATGATTGAGGCAAATCGATGATCTTTTCTAAGTCATTGCTGTTTTTGATTACTCTTACAAAATCCATAACGTTTTCACTCCTTTCAAGGAAGATGGATCCTTTTAAACATATTATACCCGTTCATTGTACATCATGAGATGAAAATTCACTTTACGATCTATATAGACTCCCATGACAAAAAGATTTCGTCACCATCGAAGGGATGAAAATGCCGCTATGTCGAACTCTGAAACCTTGCACATTTTGAAGTTCGGGTATTTTCAGGATAGAAAAACTTTTTTAACGTCAGATATCCCTTCTTCAATCATACGTGTACTCTTTCTTGTTTCCTTTCTTATCGTACTCGCTTAACAAGTTTCCTACGGCATCATAATTCTTTTTCGCCACATAGCCTTCTTCATCCACTTCTTCCGTGACATCATTTCCGCTGGCATCGTATTTGTTTTTCGTCACCACGTTTCCTTCCATGAGCCGGATCGCGTCAAACCATACCGTTCCCGTGTAATTGCCGCGGAAGACAGCGGATATGTCGATTTTATCAATTGGCTTGGAAGGTTGAATCGAAACGGCGGCACGGTTCCAATCTTGATTGCCAGCAGGGAAATCCGCAGGTGTGAGTAAAATATTTGTAGGTGAAATGGAGAATGCGAATGGTTGCTTGTGATGATGATCGTGACCACTAAGCGAAATGCTGTAAATGATCATTTTATTTGAATGCCAAGCCACCCGTTTTTTCTGTGAACATAACCATCCACGAATGGTTATGTTCATGCTTGGTGGTGAGCGAAACTTGCTCATGTTCAGAAAACCCACGAAATATTGACGACATTAGACGCTGTCGCACTCCGTTTTTCCCCATGGAATGACGCCGATGGCGAGTGAGTCATCTCCCCGCTTCGTCCATGACAAAAGCGCGAACCATCCTTTGGTCCGCGCTCCTCTTTTCCTCTTTTAGCTCCCCCACTCCTCCGGATTCTCCCGCCATTTTCGCAATGTCGCCAAGTCGTGCTCGCTGACGGCGCCAAGGCGGACGGCCGTTTCGATGAGGGTGTTGTAGTCCGTAAGCGTGTAGGCAGGCAAATTCTCTGCGGCAAACGCCTGTTTCGCTTTGTCGAGCCCGTACGTGAAAATGGCGGCGACGCCAAGCACGTCGCAGCCCGCTTCTTTCAAGGCACGGACGGCCGCAAGCGAGCTGCCGCCCGTCGAGATTAAGTCTTCGATGACGACGACGCGCTGACCCGGTTCGGCTTGGCCTTCGATTTGTTTTCCTTTGCCGTGCGCTTTCGCCTGGCTGCGGACGTAGCACATCGGCAGCCCGAGCCGTTCGCTCACCCAGGCGGCGTGCGGGATGCCGGCGGTTGCGGTGCCGGCGATGAGATCCGCTTCGGGAAACTGGGTGCGGATGAGCTCGGCGAGGCCGGCGGCGATCAGGCGGCGCACGTCGGGGTAAGCGAGCGTCAGGCGGTTGTCGCAGTAAATCGGCGATTTCAAGCCCGAGGACCAGGTAAACGGTTCGTTCGGCTGCAGGGCGACCGCCCCGATTTCAAGCAATTTGGCGGCGATGTCGTGTTTCATTCTTTCTCTCCTCCGTTCCATTCGTGCTGCAGGCGTTCGTAGGCTTTCAGCGGATCGGCGGCGCGGGTGAGGCTGCGGCCGACGACAATGTAGTCGGCGCCGAGCTCGCGGGCGCGCTTTGGCGTGACGACGCGCACTTGGTCGTGCGCTGCCTCATCGGCAAAGCGGATGCCCGGGGTGACGGCGAGGAACGAGGCGCCGCACCGTTCTTTGATGAGCGGCGCTTCGTTCGCCGAGCAGACGACGCCGTCAAGGCCGCTTTCGTTCGCCAAGGCGGCGTAATGGCCGACTGTTTCCACAAGCGGGCGGGAAATCCACAGCTCCTCGTGAAGCATCCGCTCGTCCGTGCTCGTCAGCTGGGTGACAGCGATGCAGCGCGGCCGCATTCTTCCGCTTGGCGTGCCGGCGTCAAGCCCCTCGATCGCCGCTTCCATCATGCACCGGCCGCCGGCAGCGTGGACGTTCACCAAATCGGCGCCGACACGGGCGAGCCCTTTCATCGCTTGTTTCACCGTATTCGGGATGTCGTGCAGTTTTAAGTCTAAAAAGACGGCATGCCCTTGTTCTTTGAGAAACGCGACGATGGCGGGACCTTCCTGATAGTACAGCTCCATGCCGACTTTCACAAACAGCGGTGTTCCGGCAAACGGCCGCAAAAACCGCTCCACCTCTTGTTTTGATGGAAAATCAAGCGCGACAATGAACGGCGTGTGCACCAGTCTTCCAGCTCCTTCCTATGCATTCGGAAATGTGGCCGATCCCGAGTTCATCGAGCAGCGCCGGCAAGTCGGCGATGATCGTCGGGCAGACGAACGGGTCGACAAAGTTGGCCGTTCCGACGGCAACCGCGCTCGCGCCGGCGTAAAAAAATTCGAGCACGTCTTCCGCCGTTTGAATGCCGCCCATGCCGATGATCGGAATCGACACCGCCTGGCTCACGTCGTAAATCATGCGGATGGCGATCGGTTTGACCGCCGGGCCGGATAAGCCGCCGGTGCCGTTGGCCAAAACGGGGCGGCCTGTTTTCACGTCGATGCGCATGCCAACGAGCGTATTGATCATCGTCAAGCCATCGGCGCCCGCTTGTTCAATCGCTTTTGCCATCGCCACGATGTCGGTGACGTTCGGAGACAGCTTCACATACACGGGGACAGCCGCCACTTCTTTGACAAGCCGCGTCAGTTCCGCGGCCACGTCCGGCACGGTGCCGAACGCAATCCCGCCTTTTTTCACGTTTGGGCAGGAAATGTTGAGCTCTAACGCATGGACATTGGGCGCTTTGGAAATCGCTTCGGCTACCTCGACGTACTCTTCCACCGTCGAGCCAGCGATGTTGGCGATGATCGGTACGTCAAACTGTTCAAGCCACGGCAGTTCTTCTTCGAGCACTTTGTCAAGGCCGGGGTTTTGCAGGCCGATGGCGTTTAACATCCCGCCCGGCGTTTCTGCCACCCTTGGTGTCGGGTTGCCAAAGCGCGGCTCTTTTGTCGTCGCCTTGATCATAATGGCGCCTAACACGCTTAAATCGTAAAACCGGGCGTACTCGCGGCCAAATCCAAAACAGCCGGACGCCGGCATGATCGGGTTTTTGAGCGAAAGACCCGGCAGTTCGACCGCAAGCCGGTTCATAGCACCACCTCCCCGGCCCGAAACACCGGGCCGTCGCTGCATACTTTTTTATACGCCGTCTCGCTCCCTGGCACATGGCAGACGCAGGCGAAACACGCCCCGACGCCGCAGCCCATCCGCTCCTCGAGCGACACGTACACCGGCCGGTTCGGAAACCGTTCCGCAAGCGCCCGAAGCATCGGCTTCGGACCGCAGGCGTACAAGACGTCAAACTCGAGCGAGCGCGCTTCGATCACATCGGTGACGCGCCCGGCCGTTCCGTGCGAGCCGTCATCGGTCGCGACATGCGTCTCGCCGAACGCGGCAAATTCCTCTTCGTAAAAGACCGCCGCTTTCGTTTGAAACCCGAGCACGCTCACCACTTTGACGCCGCGCTTTGTGAGCTGTTTCGCCAGTTCATAGAGCGGCGGGACGCCGATGCCGCCGCCGACTAGCAGCGCCCGGCTGCCCGCCGGCGCGGCCTCGAGCGGAAAGCCGTTGCCGAGCGGGCCGAGCACATCGACCGTGTCGCCCGGCTGTTTTTGCGCCAACAGCGCCGTGCCTTTCCCTTCCTGGCGGTAAATGATCGTGCATTGCCCCTGCTTGTGGTCGATATGGCAAAGGCTGAGCGGGCGGCGCAGGAGCGGATCGGCGGATGCGGCCACTTTCACATGAACGAACTGGCCCGGTTGGCGCATCTCTTGCACGAGGCGGCCTGAAAGCGTCAATTCATACGTCCGCTCGGCGATCAACCGCTGGCTTGCGACCGTCATTCGTTCGCGGCCGATCATGACCGCACCAGCCCTTCCGTCATCGCCGTCGTTGAAAACGTCATCGATTCGAGCACTTGCAGCATCGCCCTTGCCGTATCAAGCGACGTCAAGCATGGGATGCCGTTTTCGACCGCTTCGCGGCGGATGCGGAAGCCGTCGCTTTCCGGCTGCTTCCCTTTCGTCAGCGTGTTGATGACGACTTGCGCCTTCCCTTGGCGGATGACATCTAAAATGTTCGGTGACGCCGAGTGGATTTTATTGACGACCGTCACCGGAATGCCGGCCGCTTTCAACGTTTCCGCCGTGCCGTTCGTCGCCAACAGCTGGTAGCCGATGTCGGCAAAGCGGCGCGCCAGCTCGACCGCTTCTTCTTTGTCTTTGTCGGCCACCGTCAACAGCACCGCCCCATGCGGCTGGATATGGATGCCCGAGGCGACAAGCCCCTTATAGAGCGCTTTTTCAAACGTCACGTCCTTGCCGATCACTTCGCCGGTCGATTTCATTTCCGGGCCGAGCGAAATGTCGACGTTGCGCAATTTCGCAAACGAGAACACCGGCACTTTCACGTACACGCCAGGGCGCACCGGGCAGACGCCCGTCTCATAGCCCATCTCGGCGAGCTTCGTCCCTAAAATGGCTTTCGTGGCGAGATTCGCCATCGGCACGCCGGTGATTTTGCTTAAAAACGGCACCGTGCGGCTTGAGCGCGGGTTCACTTCCAAGACGTAGACATCGCTTCCCGAGACGACAAACTGAATGTTCAACAGCCCGACAATATGCAGCCCGCGCGCCAGTCGGATCGTGTAATCCGCGATCTTGTCGATCACTTCCGCGCTTAATGTCTGGGGCGGGTAGACGGCAATCGAATCGCCGGAATGGACGCCGGCCCGCTCGATATGTTCCATGATCCCGGGGATGACGACCGTCTCGCCGTCGGCGATGGCATCGACTTCGACTTCCTTGCCAGTGATGTAGCGGTCGACAAGCACTGGGTGCTGCGGATTGACGCGCACGGCGTGTTCCATGTAATGAAGCAGCTCGCCGCGATTGTACACGATTTCCATCGCCCGGCCGCCGAGCACGTACGAAGGACGGACGAGCACCGGGTAGCCGATTTCTTCGGCGATGGCGACCGCTTCTTCGACCGAAACGGCGGTTTTGCCGGCCGGTTTGGGAATGCCGAGTTCCGAGAGCGCCTGTTCAAATTTGTCGCGGTCTTCGGCGCGGTCCAAATCCTCAAGCGTTGTCCCAAGCAAGCGGACGCCGCGCGCCTCGAGTTCCGCCGCCAAGTTGATGGCCGTCTGACCGCCGAATTGGACGATGACGCCGATCGGCTGCTCGAGGTCGATGACATGCATCACGTCTTCGGCCGTCAGCGGCTCGAAATACAGTTTGTCCGACGTGCTGAAGTCGGTCGAGACCGTTTCCGGGTTGTTGTTGATGATGATCGCCTCATAGCCGGCCTGCTTAATGGCCCAGACGCAATGGACGGTCGCATAGTCAAATTCGATCCCTTGGCCGATGCGGATCGGGCCGGAGCCAAGCACGATGACGCTCGGTTTTTCCGTCACGATCGATTCGTTTTCTTCCTCGTACGTGCTGTAGTAGTACGGCGTTTCCGACGTGAATTCGGCTGCGCACGTATCGACCATTTTGTACACCGGCATGATGCCTCGTTGGCGGCGCAGCGCGTAAATGTCGCGCTCCGTTTTGTTCCATAACGCCGCTATCGCCGCATCGGAGAAGCCGAGCCCCTTCGCTTTTTTTAACACGTCAAGGTCGCCCGGGTGGTTTTTCAAGACCGTTTCCATCTCAATAATGTTTTGAATCTTATGCAGGAAAAAGCGGTCGATTTGGCTCCATTCATGCAGCGTCTCCACCGTCACCCCGCGGCGGAGCGCCTCGGCGATGTAAAAGAGCCGTTCATCGCCCGCCTTGCGGATCCGTTTTTCCATCACGTCGTCGGCGGCCGTTTTCGCCTCGTTCAATTCCAGATGATGCACCCCGATCTCGAGCGAACGAACGGCTTTTAACAGTGATTCTTCGAACGTCCGGCCGATCGCCATCACTTCGCCGGTCGCTTTCATTTGCGTGCCCAACTGGCGGTTCGCCGATTCAAATTTGTCAAACGGAAAGCGCGGAATTTTCGTCACCACATAGTCGAGCGCCGGCTCGAAGCAGGCGTACGTTTTCCCGGTGACCGGGTTGATCATTTCGTCAAGCGTCAGCCCGACGGCGATTTTCGCCGCCAGTTTCGCGATCGGATACCCCGTCGCTTTTGACGCCAGCGCCGACGAGCGGCTGACGCGCGGGTTCACTTCAATGACGTAATAGCGGAAGCTGTCCGGGTCGAGCGCGAGCTGGACGTTGCAGCCGCCTTCGATGCCAAGGGCGCGGATGATGTTCAAGGACGCGTTCCGCAAAAGCTGATATTCGCGGTCGCTTAACGTCTGGCTCGGGGCGACGACGATCGAATCACCCGTATGAATGCCGACCGGGTCGATGTTTTCCATGTTGCAGACGACGATCGCGTTGTCGTTGGCGTCGCGCATCACTTCGTATTCAATCTCCTTGTAGCCGGCGATGCTCCGCTCGAGCAAGCATTGATGCACCGGGCTCATCTTCAAGCCAGTTGACACAATCTCGACAAGCTCTTCTTCGTTCGTGCAAATGCCGCCGCCCGTGCCGCCGAGCGTGAACGCGGGGCGGACGATGACCGGATAGCCGATTTGTTCGACAAACGCATACGCCTCTTCCAGGCTGTGAATAATCGCGCTTTCCGGCACCGGCTCGCCAAGCTCGTTCATGAGGGCGCGGAACTGTTCGCGGTCTTCCGCCTTTTCGATCGCCTCGAGCTTCGTGCCGAGAATTTCCACGCCGCACTCTTCAAGCACGCCGGCCTTGGCGAGCTCAACCGCCAAGTTGAGGCCCGTTTGGCCGCCAAGCGTCGGCAAAATCGCGTCCGGCCGCTCTTTGCGGATGATGCGGGCGACAAAATCGAGCGTCAGCGGCTCCATATAGACTTTATCGGCGATTTCCGTATCGGTCATGATCGTCGCCGGGTTTGAGTTCACCAGAATGACTTTGTATCCTTCTTCTTTTAGGGCTAAGCACGCTTGCGTCCCTGCGTAGTCGAACTCGGCCGCCTGGCCGATGACGATCGGCCCCGAGCCGATGACTAAAATCGTTTCAATGTCGCGGCGCTTAGGCATGGATGACTTCTCCTTTCTTGTTGAACTGGCGGATGAGCGCCAAAAACTCGTCAAACAGCGGATTGGCATCTTCTGGCCCCGGCGACGCTTCCGGATGGTATTGCACCGTAAACGCCGGGAAATCGAGATGGCGCAGCCCTTCGACCGTGCCGTCATTTAAGGCGATATGCGTCACCTCAAGCCGGGTGCCAGAAAGCGACTCGTGCGTGACGGTATAGCCATGGTTTTGCGACGTGATGGCGACTTTGCCGGTGCGCAAGTCTTTGACCGGATGGTTCGAGCCGCGATGGCCGAATTTCATTTTCTCCGTATTCCCGCCGCACGCCAACGCGAACAGCTGATGGCCGAGGCAGATGCCAAAGAGCGGCACTTTGCCGAGAATCCCGCGGATCATCTCGATCGCTTCCGGCACGTCTTTCGGGTCGCCCGGTCCATTGGAAAGCATGACCCCATCCGGATGCCAGCCGAGCACCTCTTCAGCGGTGGCGTTGTACGGCAAGACGATCACATCGCAATTTCGCTTGTTCAGTTCGCGCAAAATGCCGTGTTTCATCCCGAAATCAATCAAGACGATGCGCTCACCGCGCCCCGGGCTCGGGTAGGCGCTTTTCGTTGAGACGCGCCGCACTTGGTCGCGCGGCCACTCCATCGCCCGCAGCTTGGCTGCTGCTTCCACCGGATCGACATCTAGCCCACAGATCATCCCTTTTAACGTTCCGTATTGGCGGATAAGGCGCGTCAGTTTGCGCGTGTCGATGCCGGAAAGGCCAGGGATGCCTTTTTCTTTCAAATACTCGTCCAACGTCAGTTCTCCGCGCCAGTTGGACGGCTTCACGCACGCTTCTTTGACGATGAACCCGTGCACATGCGGGCGGATCGCTTCAAAGTCGTCGCGGTTGATGCCGTAGTTGCCGATCAATGGATATGTCATCGTCACGATTTGCCCGCAATACGATGGATCGGTCAAAATTTCTTGGTATCCGGTCATGCCGGTGTTAAAGACGACTTCCCCGGTCGTCTCTTTCAAGCTGCCAAACGCTTCGCCGACAAAAAACGAACCATCTTCTAAAATCAGCTGCCGTTTCATCTTTACGCCCTTCCTTTCTCCCATACGAGTGTACCGCCGACAAACGTCATCACCGGCCAGCCTTGGCACACCCAGCCGGCAAACGGCGTATTTTTCCCTTTGGACGCAAACGTCTCGGGATCAATCGCTTCTTCTGTTTCCAAATCAATGACCGCAATATCCGCCGGCGCCCCGACGGCAAGCCGCCCGGCCTTGAGGCCGAAACATTGCGCCGGCTTGATCGTCAGCCAATCGACAAGCTGCTTTAATGTAAACACGCCTGTTTTGACGAAATGGGTATATAAGAGCGGAAACGCCGTTTCGAGCCCAACGATGCCAAACGGCGCCGCCTCGATGCCTTTCGCTTTTTCCGCAGCCGTATGCGGCGCGTGGTCGGTGGCGATAAAATCGATCGTGCCGTCGAGCAGCCCTTCCATGAGCGCTTCACGGTCCGCGCGGCTGCGCAGCGGTGGGTTCATTTTGTAGTTCGCATCAAGCCCTGGAATATCCTCATCGCACAAGAGCAGATGGTGCGGCGTCACTTCGGCGGTGACGCGGATGCCGGCCCGCTTCGCGTCGCGGACGACGCGCACCGATTCTTTCGTGCTGATATGGCAGACGTGATAATGGCATCCGGCTGCCTCGGCAAGCAAGACGTCGCGGGCGATGTGCACCGCCTCGCAGACGGATGGAATGCCGCGAAGTCCATAGCGCCGGGCGAACTCGCCGTCATGCACCGCTCCGCCGTTTGTCAGCGTGTCGTCCTCGCAATGGGCAACGATCGCCATATCGAGCGCCGCCGCCTGTTTCATCGCTTCAAACATCATCCCGGCCGACTGGACGCCGACGCCGTCATCGGTAAAGGCGAACGCCCCTGCTTCTTTTAGCGCCGCAAAATCGGTCAGCTCCTCCCCTTTTTGCCCAATCGTGATCGCCGCGTACGGAAGCACGTTGACGCGCGCCGTTTCGCGGATGCGGGCTTGCAGCCATTCCATCTGCTCTTTCCGATCCGGCGCTGGGTTCGTGTTCGGCATGGCGGCAACGGTCGTAAAGCCGCCTTTCGCCGCGGCGAGCGTGCCTGTCTCAATCGTTTCTTTCGCTTCGCCGCCCGGTTCGCGCAAATGAACGTGCAAGTCGATCAGGCCAGGAACGATGAGACGGCCGCCAACGTCGATCACGTCCTCCTCATTCGCTTCCAGCGGCTGTTCATAGAGGATCGCTGCAATGGTTCCGTGTTCGATTTTGATATGTGTCCGCATCAATTCCCCATCTTTATTGAACGACATGCCATTTTTCAGCCATACGCCCATGCTCCATTCTCCCTTCCATTGCCCGTTTTAAGACAGCCATCCGGACGTAGACGCCGTTTTCCATTTGTTTAAAAATGCGCGATGCCTTCGCTTCGACAAGTTCGCTTGCGATTTCGACCCCGCGGTTGACCGGCGCCGGATGCAAGATGATGGCGCCCGATTTCATCCGCCGCGCCCGCTCAAGCGTCAGCCCGTACCGCGCATGGTACTCCTCTTTCGTCAGCCCCATTGTTTCCCCATGGCGCTCGTGCTGGATGCGCAAAAGCATCACGACATCGGCGCAGGCGATGGCCTCATCGATGTCGACGTACGTCCCGTGCGGATTCGTTTCATCTTTCCACTCTTCCGGTCCGGAAAACAGGACGTTTGCCCCCAGCCTTGTCAACACTTCCGCATTCGAGCGGGCGACGCGGCTGTGGCGGATGTCGCCGATGATCGCCACCGTCAAGCCAGTGAAGGCGCCAAACTCCTGACGGATCGTCAATAAGTCCAAGAGCGACTGGGTCGGATGGTGCCCGCAGCCGTCGCCTGCGTTGATGACCGGGATGCCGACCGCATGGCGGAGCGCTTCGAAATACGCATCTTCGTGATGGCGGATGACAACGGCGTCGACGCCGATCGCCTCAAGCGTCTTGACCGTATCGTACAGCGTCTCCCCTTTTTGCACGCTCGAGCGTTCCGGGTCAAACGGGATGACATGAAGCCCAAGCTTCCGTTCCGCCATCTCGAAGCTGCATTTCGTGCGCGTGCTCGGCTCAAAAAACAAGTTGGCGACGTACATCGGCGCCGCCGGGCGCCAAGCGCGCCCGTTGCGGAACGCTTCCGCTTCATCAAGCAGCCGGGTGATGTCGGAAAGCGGCAGTTCGCTCAATGTAAAAAGATGGGTCATTGGCCTCTCTCCCTTTCTTTTTTTGCAAAAAAACACCTTGCCGGCTGGGCAAGGTGTGACGATCGGCGCATGGCAGAGCCGAAGAAGGTGCACTCCGGCCCTGGATGCGCCTGTTTTCACACCTTTTTAAGCCTCACGGGACTTAATTTAAAAGGTGCTTTCTCCTATTAGGCGACATGGTCGCTCTGGTTTTCTTCAAATAGGTTTTCCGCGGCTTGCGGACGCCCCGGCAAAATCAAGTTGAGGAGGACGCCGACAATGGCCGAGAGCGCCATCCCGGTAATTTGGAAGCTGTCGCTGATTTTCAGCACCGCTCCGCCGATGCCGATGACCAAGATGACCGAGGCGATGACTAAATTGCGCGTCTGGCCGAAATCGACGCGGCTGTCGATCAACATGCGCAGTCCGGACGAGGCGATGATGCCAAACAGCAAGATCGACACACCGCCCATGACCGGCGTCGGAATCGAGCTGATCAGCGCCGTGATTTTGCCGACGAAGCCGAAAGCGATCGCGATGACCGCCGCGCCGGCCAGCACGTAGACACTGTAGACGCGGGTGATCGCCAGCACACCGATGTTTTCCCCGTACGTCGTTTTCGGCGGACCGCCAAGCAAGGCGGAGATCATCGTCGCCGTTCCGTCCCCTAAAATCGAGCGGTGCAGCCCCGGTTTTTGAATGAGGTCGCGGCCGACGACTTTGCTTAAGACGAGCTGGTGGCCGATATGCTCGGACAAGGTGACGATCGCCACCGGCACCATGAGCATCACGATCTCCCATGTGACGCGCACCGGATAATCGGCAAACGGGATCAGGAAATCCGGCCATTCGAACCATTTCGCCGCCGCCACTTTCGACAAATCGACGAGCCCGACCGCCAACGCGTAGAGATAGCCGACGACAATGCCGACAAGCACCGGAATCAAGCTCAACATGCCGCGCGCGAGCACGGAGCAGACGATCGTGGCCGCGAGCGTCACGAGCGCCACCGAGAAATGGAGCAAGCTGTATTTGCCGTCCGGGCCGTTCATCGCCATCCCGACCGCCGTCCCGGCCAAGCCGAGGCCGATGACGATGATGACCGGGCCGACCACAACCGGCGGCAACAGTTTCATCACCCAGCGGTAGCCGGCTTTTTTAATGATGAGGGCGACAACCCCGTACACCAATCCGGCGAGGAAGCTGCCGATCATGGCCGCTCCCGGGCCGCCAGCCGTTTTCGCCGCGATGATCGGCGCAATGTAGGCGAACGACGAGCCAAGATACGCCGGCACTTGCCATTTCGTAATGAGCAAAAACGCCAATGTTCCAAGCCCGCTTGTCAGCAAGGCGATCGACGGATCTAAGCCGACTAAGTACGGCACTAAAATCGTCGCCCCGAACATGGCGAATAAATGCTGAAGGCTTAAGGTGATCCATTGCCCAACAGTCGGGCGGTCTTGAATGTCCAACACCGGTTTGTTCATCTTTCGTCACTCCTTTGATCAAATGAGCGAGGCTTGCTTTCTAGTGTGCACAAAAAAATCCCTCTTTGCCCGCGAAGACGCAAAGAGGGTGCAGAAACAGCCGAAACGATTCCGCCCCTTTTGCAGCCTCACGGGACTGCGCTTAAAAGGGTGCTTCGCTATTTTTCATGAATGGAGACTTGATCGATGCCGTCCACTTCCGAAAGCTCCACGACGATCAGTTCCGAACGAGAGGTCGGCACGTTTTTGCCGACGAAATCAGCGCGGATCGGGAGTTCCCTGTGGCCGCGGTCAACAAGCACGGCGAGCTGGATGCGCGCCGGGCGGCCCAAATCCATGACCGCATCCATCGCCGCCCGCACCGTCCGGCCGGTGAAGAGCACGTCATCAACTAAAATGACATTCCGCTCGGTCACCGGAAACGGCACATTCGTTCCTTTCACAAGCGGTTCATGGTCGTCCGTCTTCACGGTCAAATCGTCGCGGTACAAGGTGATGTCAAGCTCACCGACGGGAACGGACGCCCCTTCAATTTGCTCGATCCGCTCCGCCAAGCGGCGCGCCAAGTAAATGCCGCGCGTTTTAATTCCGACAAGCACGCAGCCGTCAATGCCTTTGTTTCGTTCGATGATTTCGTGGGCGATGCGCGTCAAAGCGCGGCGAATCGCCTGTTCGTCCATCACGACCGCCTTTTGCATCCAAGCCACCTCCGTTTGCACAAAAAACCCCCCGCCTGTGAAGCGGGGGATGGCGCGCTTATCACCAAACAAGATGGGCATACATCGCCCTTCTTTGTCATTCCGACCCCTTTTCAGCCTCACAGGACTGAACTTAAAGGTTCCTGTTCACCTGTTTTCATTGTAAAGGGGGCGTGTTCGTTTGTCAATCGTTTTTTCGCAGCCAGTCAAGCAGCTCAGCAAACTCCGGCGGCAACGGCGCTTCGAATTCCAAATACTCGCCGCTTCTCGGATGACGGAAGCCGAGCACCCCGGCGTGAAGCACCTGGCCGTCGATGGCGAGCGTTTTTTTCGGCCCGTATTGCGGGTCGCCAGCGAGCGGATAGCCGATGTATTTCATATGGACGCGAATTTGGTGCGTCCGCCCCGTTTCCAGCTGGCACTCCACATACGTATAATGGCGAAACCGCTCGAGCACGCGGAAATGGGTGACGGCTTCCTTGCCGTTTTCCTCGGTGACGGCCATTTTCTTTCGATCGCGCTTGTCGCGGCCGATCGGCGCGTCGATCGTCCCGTAATCGTGTGGAATGACGCCGTGGACGATCGCCTTGTAGCGGCGCGTCACCGTTTTGTTCACAAGCTGCTCAACGAGCGAGCGGTGGGCGGCGTCGTTTTTCGCCACCATCAATAGTCCTGATGTGTCTTTGTCAATCCGATGGACGATGCCGGGGCGAAGCACGCCGTTGATCCCAGACAGGTCGCGGCAATGGGCGAGAAGCGCGTTGACAAGCGTGCCGCGCATATGCCCGGGCGCCGGATGGACGACCATGCCGCGCGGTTTGTTGACGACAAGGACATCCTCATCCTCATAATAAATGTCCAGCGGAATCGGCTCCGGCTCGACATGAAGCGGCTCCGGCTCCGGCGGTGAAACGGCGACCGCGTCGCCTGCCTCGCATTTGTAGTTCGCCTTGACCGTCTCGCCATTGACGGTCACAAGCCCGCTTTTGATCCATTGCTGCACTTGCGAACGCGACCATTCCTCATTGAGCGCCGCGATCACTTTATCAATTCGTTCGCCGTCATATTCGTCTTCGATGTGAAACGTGATCGTGTCCATCTACTCATTCCCTTTCTCTGGTGTCGCGAAAAAAAACATATGGACAAACAGCAAGATGACGCCGACGGTCAGCGCCGAGTCGGCGATATTGAACACCGGAAAGCTGTACGTGCCGATGTACGTATGAATAAAGTCGACCACTTCTTTCCGGAATACGCGGTCGATAAAATTGCCGATCGCCCCACCGAGCATCAGCCCAAGCCCTACGCCCGCCAGGCGTTCAGAAGGCTTCAGGCGGCGGATGTAGATCACGATCGCCGCCACGACGATCACCGTAATTAAATAAAAGAGCCAAAACTGCCCTTCCAGCATGCCCCACGCCGCCCCGCGATTGCGGTGCGACGTAATGTAGAGCACGTTGTCGATGATCGGGATGCTTTCCCCAAGTCGCATATAGCGGACGACAAGCCATTTCGTCCATTGATCGAGGATGATGACCGCCGCCGCGAGCCAATAGTATGCCACCGTGCCAAATCCCCCTGTCCTTCTCATTCATCCTTTTTGCATTGTAGCATAATTCGCCATGGCAAACAAATGAAGCGACAAAAAGGAGTCAGTCAAGACTTTATAGAGAGCTTTTTTCGATTTACGGCGGCCATCTCAATTAGCCATGATAAAAAGGAGAAACGACTTCCCACTTCCTGACCATGGAAGCGACAAGAGGAGTATGCGGCCGGGTGCACTAAACGAACGGACATCGTTCCATAGAAGCTCCTCATTCCCACATTCAGCCGATGGCTTCCAATTCGTTTACCAAAACTCCCGTCCAATCAAAATGGCGGCGATCACGATGCCCGCCCCCAGCCACATCATGGGGAGAAGGAGGGACAGCGAATCGGCCGGCGCTTGAAACAAAAACAGATGTGGCCACGGCATGAACGTTCCTTGCGTTGCGACTTCCATAAAGGTATAGACCGCGATGACCGATAAGGCGATATCTAGGCTGCCAAAGACGCCTAACAAGGCAAGCCCAATCAACTGGTAAAACGAAAACAGCAGAAACAGGTGCACCAACACGGGTGCGGTGAGAAACATCGTTCCATGAATCCATATGACCGCCGCGACAAGAAGAACGATGCATCCCCCATGCAAAACAGCATAGCGAACCAAGTCGAAGACGACCGTTTTTCGGTAATGCCATAACAGCGCTTCTTTCGCCCCTTCGTCGTACAAATGGCGGTACAAAAAGACGAGATGCCATCCGGCGATCGGCACGGCGATGCCTTGGATGACGGTGTACGGCAAAAACGGTTCGTCGGAGCGGGCGGACAAGATCCCCATCAACCCGACGCACAGCCCATAGACGAGAAACGGAAACCAGTACAATCGGCCGAGCAAGCGGCGGTCAAAAGAAAAATGATGGGCGATCGTCTTTTTATCCATGCGCTTCCGCCTCTTTCAACAACGCCAAATATCCGTCCATCAGCCGCGGGGCGACGCGCCGACCGATCGGCTCTTCGGACAAGACGCGCACGACGACGTGGGAAGGCTCTTCGCTCATTTGCACGACTTCGTTGGTGGCCATGATCGAGTCGAGTTCCGCAAACGGCACCTCCAACTCATACGTATAAGGGGCGGCTTTTTGCTTGAGCTCGTCCGGGCTGCCTTCAAACAGCACCGTGCCGCGGTCCAACACCCCGATTTTGGTGCACAGAAATTCAATGTCCTCGACAAGATGCGAAGAGATGACGATCGTATGATCGTGCCCCAGCCGCTTCAACAAATTGCGAAACCGTACGCGCTCACGGATGTCAAGCCCGGCCGTCGGCTCGTCAAACAGGAGGATGGACGGCTCCCGAAGCAGCAGCATGGCAATGCCCACCCGCCGCCGCATGCCGCCGGACAGCTCGCGCATTTTTTTGTTGATGTGCGAAGACAAGTTGACTTGTTCGATGACCTTCTCGATTTTGGATCGGCAGGCGGCGGGATGTTCACCTTGCAAGACAGCGAGATGCTCAAGCACTTCATACATCGTCAGCTCCGGGTACATCATAAACTCTTGCGGCAAATAGCCGATCTCGTTTACCCGTTTTACTCTCGTGCCGGTGCTGATCCGTTCCTCCCCCAGCAACACCTGTCCGGCATTGAACTCCAACAGTCCGGCCACAATGCGCATCAACGTCGTCTTGCCGGCGCCGTTTGGTCCCAGCAAGCCGTACACGCCGGAGAGGGTGAGGGAGACATCGGATAAAATCGGCTTCTTTTTCACGATTTTCGTCAATCCTTCAATGACGACCGCCAACGCCGTTCACCTCCTGCATCATCTCAAAGATGCGGTCCCATGTCCAACCGTCATCCATGTTCGCATACCATGTCCGCAAACATTGTTGTTTTTGGTCGACATCCAGCGGCTGAAACGCTTGATAAATGGCTTCAATTTGCTTCTTGACGGATGACGGCTGCGACTCGAACCACTCACTTTTGGAGCTCCAGTCGATCACCGGCAGGTCATTTTTTTGCATCAACCAGCGGGTGGCCAGCGAAATCCACTCGTTGTACATGATCCGCGATCCTTTCGGCGGTACGGAAAGCCGAAGTATTTTTTCGTAAAAATTTTGTTCCATAATATATTGATCGATCCCATATAAGTCATTTGTGTTATATACAAGATGATCGTTTGCGAGAAAGGAGGACAGTCCGAAACTAGAGAAGACAATCTTGTTCGGCAACGATGAAACCGCCGTTGATGCGATTTGTTGTACATGACGGAATGTTTTTTCCATCTGGTGGATGACCGTCGGCGCCCGTTCCGCCATGTGCGGCCAATCGGCCGGGTAGGTGATCTCATATCCTTGATCGACGAGTTGATGCCCTTGCCCTTTGATCAAGGTGACCGCTTGCGCCTTCCCTCGGTAAACCGTCCCCCGCTTTGGCACATTGCAAAACAGCACATCGCCGTCTACGTTCAAGGTAAACGTATATGTTTCGTCCGGAAAGAATTGATCGGTGAATGCCCCGCCCCAAGCTCTCGTTCCCGCTACTCGATATTCGTAGGTCCGATACATGTGTGTAGCTCGTTTTTTCGGATACCACGCTCGATCAGCCAACAGAACGATACGGCCATTGGTGTACGGGATGAGAGCTGTATCGACGATCTCATACGAAAACGTGAGCGTCGAGGTGCGTTTCGGCAGCCACACGGTCACGAGATCGCCGTTTCTTGTAAACTTGACGGGCTGATGGTCCGCTTCAATCGAGTGGAGCGGATACAAATGGTACAGTTGAAACGTGGGCCGGTTCGTGTCCAACTGGGACAAGGCCACGCGCACGACCGCACGCGATCCATGCAAAGAAATGTCATACGACTGGATACGGTAGCGCAAATCGGCCTTGATGGTTTGCGGCATTCGACGGTACTCCTCAAGTTCGGTCGTCTGATCGGCCCGGGTGAACGCCTTGGTGTTTGTTTGCAAGGAGTGGTAGGCGGTTAGGACGATCAGAAACGGGAAGACGAGAAATGCTTTCAAGACGGCGTTTCGCTCCTTTCTCGTCTGCGTAAAGCGGATCGACGACAACAACGCCAACCCGACAAGGGAAAGAAACCACGCGGCCCATTTCCATTCCCCGCCGCGGTCGACCTCAAACCCGATGTAGGAATCATACGCTCGTTGAATCGCGTGTTTTCCGATAAACAGCAGCGACGCCCAGTCGCGGGCATGAACAGTTTTGGACAGATCGATGAACAGCTCCGTCGTCATCGGTCCGGTCAGGATCCATACAAGCAACATAGCGAAAAAACTGACCTTTTTCGTTTCCAACAGCAGCGCGATGATGACGCCGTACAGGACGGTGAGCACGAGCGGTCCAAACTGATAGACGGCGAGAAACCGAAGCAGCGACAAATACAGATCCGAAGGCTCCACCCCAACGAAGAGATACACGATTGAAAAAACGCCGCAGCTCATCATCAGCATGATCCCTTGGCACAGCGCATGAACCGCAAGCAAGGCGCTCATTTTCTCCAGCAAAATCCGGTAGCCGTCGGCGAACCATGACGAAACGCCGTAACGAAGTTCGTTGGAGTAGAGAAGGTAGAACCACACGATGTAAAAGAGCGAAACGATTTGAACAAGCATGAACACTTCATGAGGGATATCCCCATAACTCTCCATATTGTACGGATCGGTAAAAAATAGTGTAAACCGTACGGCCAGCAAAAGAAAAAAAGAGAAACTAGCACCAATGTATAACTTGCTTTTCAACAATCGTTTCCAATAAAAAACAAACAGCCATTTCCACCTCATCGCCGATCAACCGCTTTCTTTCCAAGAAGTTGACAAAAGAAAAAATGCGGTCAGGGACCGCTTTATTTTTTACGCGTATCCCTGACTCCTTTATCATCCGGATTCGGCATCGTTATTTGACCGTAATGGTCACGTATCCTCTTGAACCAACCGTTTGACCAACAATTTGGCCATAATATTTATCGCCTTCTTGTTGTGTAAAATTGCGCGTTTCTTCTTGCCTAGGATTGAGCCAGTTGGTGGAGGCGACGACGCTGTCGGGCCACCAATCAATCGATTTGTAAGCATAGCCTCTCGTTTGGGTATTGGCACCATTATTTACAGCATGAATATTCCCTGTACCATTTGTATTTGCTCTAATAGTTTTTGTATTGCTGTAAGTACTTGACCCATCTAAAAAGGCTGTTGCGGATTCTGCTCCCGCTGCACCGGCAGTGGCTATTACTGCTGCTGCAAGCGATAAAGATGCCCATTTTGATTTCCATTTCTTTTTTCGGTTCACGATCATGTTATCCCTTCTCCTCTCCAAATATTATATCGCTTGTTCTCGTCTTTACTGCGGTTCCAGCTTCATTTCGTAAGAGGCTATGGAACCAATAACGATGTTGGCTAGAATGATGGATTGGGAAGGAAGATTGACGGAACAATGATGCAAAATAAGTTGGCGATGGTGCTTAATGGTCACGTTTTTTAATTCCATCATCTGTCTCCTTTCCCCCTTTCTTGTACTAGATGAATCAGTATGTTTTCTTTTTCTTTCATCGATAATGCCTTGTAGTGTTCCCACGCTGTTGAGTTAATGGAGGCTTTTTCTGCTAATCTGTGTTCATATCCGATAGATGGAATATGTAGTTTTTCCATTAAATATAAGCCGGCAAAGAGACTGATCTGTTCGTTTTCGAACAATCGGTATGGGATGAAAAACGCAGCCAACTCCTGAATATGTTTGGTTGCCGGAGTGCCATTGACGTTCAAGAACGGATCAACATAAAACGTGTAGTTTCCGTCAGCCACCGTGCTGTCGTACAGCGAAAGGTTTGTGGTGTTGATGCTTTTTGGGATGATTGGTTTGCCAACAGAATGTCATCCAACTGGAATTTTGATTGTGCATGTTGAAGGAAAAATGTTACGAAAATAACGAGAGTCACACTAGCCGCAAGCCCCGCGAAGGATCGCCGCATGCTTCGAAAAACGCCATAAACGGCGATGGAAGAAAGAATATACGCCAATTTGATCAGCACGCGTTCTTTTTGGAAGGTTAGGCTGAATAACGGGTCAATGTAAGGCCAACGATGGTTTCCCCACAAGGAGAAGGATGGATTGCGATATTCCAAAGAAAACAGCACGATGATCCACAAAACAAACACACCAACGAGCAACATCGCTTTTTTCGAAGAATGATAGGCGTAAACAGCGCCTGTGGACAATCCAATCATCCACGCCCATAGAAATGGAAGAAGAAAATGGATCACATATAGTGGAAACAGAAAAGCGAAAAGATCCCAACCCGCTGAATAGTTGATCACCACCGCACCGGCGATGATCCCGGCCAAGGCCATTTGCAAAACGAAAAAACAAACAAACGCGATCAAAGCTTGGCAGAAGACAATCTTTTGTGGGTTTCGAATGATGTCGTTCATCGCGATCCAGTGAATTGGAGTCGAAGTGAACAACGAAACATGCAAACGGAAGCTGAAGAGCAGCCAGACAGCCATTCCAATCGGAACCAAATATTTCGTATATAAGATCCATTCCGCTGGATTGGTGGTATGGGGATTGAGGCAAACAAACATCAAAACCCCAGAAAATACGAATATGAAACTAGCTTCTGCTTTTAAGCGGGACGCCATTCTTGAAATGAACACCCATTTCATATGGAATGCCCTCTCTAATCATGAATTTGAAATGTTTGTAAAATTCAATGGCATTATAAAAAAAGAAGAAGAAGATGTCAACCTTTTACATGGAAATTAACAGTATATTCACAAATAATAGGAAAATTGCGCTATAAACCTTATAATTTTAAGCAAACGTGTGGTCGAAGATAATGGAGTAAATGCGACGGAGGCTCATGAGACACGGAGTTTGACAGAATTCGTTCAACTATAGAATTGATTCAACTACACAACTATATACATGCAACATGAAGAGTTAACCTCTCCGTTATCCTGCACACCCTAAGCGCTGCATCATTTCCTCTAAAAATCTTGTAGGCTCAACCCGCAGGCTGCGCCATGGGGGAGGAAGCTCGTTGCAGGAGAAGTCAAATGTTAAGTTTTCAATGAGCATGTATATAAATTTATACACTGCAACATTCTGCACTTTTTCTTGACAACCCCCCTGATCCCTTTGCGCTTTTTACACCATCGTTTTGGTTTTTTCCTCCACCAAAAGCAAGCGGCAAGGCCGCCAGGAAGGCAGCCTGCCGCTTTTGTTATGCCGAATAATGTTCGTTCACAATGTGCGCGCAGCGCGGGCAAAGCGTCGGGTGGGACGGATCTTGTCCGACAGCTGGAGTCACCGTCCAGCACCGCTCGCACGTCTCGCCTTCCGCCGGGCGGACGAGGACGGCCACGTGGTCGAGCCGCTCGGCTTCGGCCGGCGCGGCGTCATACGGCTCATCGGCGATCGAAAAGGCGGAAACGATGAGAAGCTGGCGCAAGTCGGCATCAAGCGACGCCAATAGCTTCCGCGCCTCGTCTTTCGGGTAGACGATGACGCTGGCCGTCAGCGATTTGCCGATCACTTTTTCATTGCGCGCATTCTCGAGCGCTTTTAACATGTCATCGCGCACGTCCATAAACGCATCCCATTTCGCCAGCAGCGCTTCTTCGCCGTCGATCGCGATCGGCTCCGGCATATCGGTGAGCTGGACGCTTTCCACGTCTTCTCTTCGATTCGGGATATGCTCCCACACTTCATCGGCGGTATGCGGCAAAATCGGCGCGATGAGCTTCGCCAACGCGACGACCGTCTCATAGAGCACCGTCTGCACGGCGCGGCGGGCGCGCGAGTCGGCCGCTTCGATGTACAAAATGTCTTTCGCCATATCCAAGTAAAACGCGCTCAGCTCGACGGTGCAGAAATGGTTCATCTCATGGTAAACCGCGGCGAAATCGTAGCTGTCATAGGCCTTTTTCACTTTGGCGATCAGCTTGTTCAACTTCGCCAGCATATAGCGGTCGACTTCGCCAAGCTCCCCAATCGGCACGGCGTTTTGGTTCGGATCGAAATCGAACAAGTTGCCGAGCATAAACCGGAACGTGTTGCGGATTTTCCGGTACACTTCCGACACTTGTTTTAAAATATGGTCGGAGATGCGCACGTCCGCTTGGTAGTCGACCGAAGCGACCCAAAGGCGCAAAATGTCGGCGCCAAACTGTTCCATCACTTTCGCCGGCACGACGACGTTGCCGAGCGACTTGCTCATTTTCCGCCCTTCGCCGTCCAAGACAAAGCCATGGCTCAACACGCCTTTATACGGCGCTTTGCCGGTGACGGCAACGGCGGTGGACAGCGATGAGTTGAACCAGCCGCGGTATTGGTCGGAGCCTTCCAAGTACAAATCAGCCGGACGCACGAGATCGTCGCGTTCGACCAACACGGCTTGGTGCGACGAACCGGAGTCAAACCAGACATCCATAATGTCCGTTTCTTTCGTAAAGATGCCGTTCGGGCTCGACGGATGGGTGAATCCTTCCGGCAGCAAGTCTTTCGCCTCGCGCTCAAACCAGACGTTCGACCCGTATTGGCGGAACAGGTTCGACACATGCTCAATCGTCTCATCGGTGATGATCGGTTCACCGTTTTCGCCGTAAAAGACCGGAATCGGCACCCCCCAGGCGCGTTGGCGGGAAATGCACCAGTCGCCGCGGTCGCGCACCATGTTGTGGATGCGGATTTCCCCCCACTCCGGAATCCATTTCGTTTCCTTAATCGCTTGAAGCAGCTCGTTGCGGATTTTATCGATCGATGCAAACCATTGCGTTGTCGCCCGGAAAATCGTCGGCTGCTTTGTCCGCCAGTCGTGCGGATACGAGTGGGTGATAAACCCAAGCTTCAACAAAGCGCCGACTTCCTCAAGCTTCTGTGTAATCGCCTTGTTGGCGTCTTCGTAAAACATCCCGGCAAATCCCGGCGCTTCCTCGGTCATGTAGCCGCGTTCATCAACCGGACAAAGGACCGGAAGCCCATATTTTTGCCCAACGAGAAAGTCGTCTTCCCCGTGGCCCGGCGCCGTATGGACGCAGCCCGTGCCGGCGTCGGTCGTGACGTGTTCGCCGCACACAACAAGCGAGTCGCGCTCATAAAACGGATGTCTCGCCACGACGTATTCAAGCTCTTTTCCTTTGACCGTTTTGACGACCGACCATGCGTCCCAACCGATTTCTTTCGCCACCGATTCCGCCAAGGCGGCGGCGA
The DNA here is from genome assembly GCF_000691465.1 of Geobacillus sp. CAMR5420. Lineage (NCBI taxonomy): Bacteria > Bacillati > Bacillota > Bacilli > Caryophanales > Anoxybacillaceae > Geobacillus > Geobacillus sp. CAMR5420. Next base: position 49,849 of record NZ_JHUS01000029.1, on the reverse strand, counting down.
CGACATACCGTTTTCCGCTGACATCGACAACATGGTAATCCAAATCCGGATGAACCGCGATCGCCAAGTTCGCCGGAATCGTCCACGGCGTCGTCGTCCAAATGACGATTCGCTCATCGCCCTCAAGCACGCCTTTGCCGTTTTTCACCGGGAAGGCGACATAAATCGACGGCGAGCGCTTGTCTTTATATTCGATTTCCGCTTCGGCGAGCGCCGATTCGCTTGACGGCGACCAATAGACCGGCTTCAACCCTTTGTAGATGAGCCCTTTTTTCGCCATTTCGCCAAACACTTTAATTTGCTGGGCTTCGTACTCCGGTTTGAGCGTAATGTATGGGTTGTCCCAGTCGCCGCGCACACCGAGCCGCTTGAATTGCCGGCGCTGGTTGTCGATTTGTTCATACGCATATTGCTCGCACAACTTGCGGAACTCGGCGACGCTCATCGATTTGCGGTCAACTCCTTGCTTGGCAAGGGCCGTTTCGATCGGCAAGCCGTGCGTATCCCAGCCCGGCACGTATGGGGCGCAATAGCCGCTCATGGATTTGTAGCGGACGATGATATCTTTTAAAATTTTGTTCAGCGCATGACCCATATGAATGTCGCCGTTGGCATACGGCGGGCCGTCATGCAGAACAAACAGCGGCCGTCCTTTCGTCCGCTCCTGCACTTTCCGGTAAATGTCCATTTCCTCCCATTTTTTTTGCATTTCCGGCTCCCGCTTCGGCAAGTTGCCGCGCATCGGGAAGTCGGTCTTCGGCATGAGCAGCGTTTCTTTGTAATCCATCCTTGCTCCTCCTTCGAACGATAGATTCCAAATAAAAAACCGTTCTCCCCCCGGCAAGGGACGAGAACGGTCTCGCGGTACCACCCTTCTTGGCCATGCAAACGACGCACAGCCCTCTTTTCATTCGTAACGGGAATGACGCGCCATGGCCTACTTGATGTTCGGCATGGAACTCCAGGGTGATGTTCACTCTTGCGCCGATGCCAGGCTTCCACCATCCCCGGCTCGCTGCGACCGGTCGTACAAGAGCTACTGTCCCTTTCATCGTCGATGGCTATTTCGCTATTCATCCTGAAAAAAGCCAACCGCCTCCCACGGCGGCTGATGCGGCGATTTTTGCCAATTATTATAACCGAAACGTCTTCGGTTCGTCAAGGCTGTGACAGCGGTTCTCTCGCCCCTTCTTCCAAATCCGGCGCCTCATACTCCATCAACTCGTCCCAATCGCGGCTGTTGATCATATCGAGCTGGGCCTCGACAAGCATGCGGAAACGGGCGCGGAACACTTTCGACTGCCGCTTCAGCTCCTCGATCTCGAGGGCGATTTTCCGCGATTTCGCTAATGCATCGCTGATGATGCGCTCGGCGTTTTTTTCCGCCTCTTTAATGATCAGCTTCGCCTCTTTTTGCGCATTCCGCTTCACTTCTTCCGCTGCTTCCTGTGCAACAAGAATCGACTTATTGAGCGTCTCTTCAATGTTCGCAAAGTAGTTCAGCTTTTCCGTCAGTTCGGCCACTTTTTCTTCCAGCTGCTTTTTTTCACGGATGAGCATTTCATAGTCTTTAATGACTTGATCGAGAAACTCGTTCACTTCGTCTTCATCGTACCCACGAAACCCGCGGCTGAATTCCTTGTTGTGAATATCCAATGGCGTCAACGGCACAACGGCCACCTCCGTCTCCATCATTCCTTTTCTTCACTTTCATTCGACATGGTTTGCCGATTTCCTGCCGTCATTTGCTTATTTTTGTCGGCCAATCTGAACGAGCCAGCGCTCTTTTTTCGTCGGCCCTTCCACCGAAAACAGCTTGCAGCGGCCAAAACCGCGCGCCGACAGGACATCGCCCGGTCCGCAGAGGAAATCCGGCTTGTCCACCACCTTCCAGTTGACTTTGACAAGCCCGCTTTCAACAAGCGCACGCGCTTTCTCGCGCGCAAGGCGAAACACCTGAGCGAGCACAGCATCGAGCCTTAGAGAAGACACCGTGACCGTTCCTTCCTCCCACGTTTCGGCAAGCGGCATGGCTGCCGACAACGGAAGCGGCTCAAGCGCAACCGGAGCTTTGCCGATCGTTTCGACATGCAAGCGGACGTAGTCGGCGACTTCAGCAGCAACAAAAAACTGAATTTCCCCATCCCGAATGAGAATATCGCCAAACTTGCCGCGCCGCAAGCCAAGCGACATCAGCGCCCCCAACACGTCGCGATGTTCAAGGGAAACGAATTTCGCCGGATAGCGGACGGCAAACAGTACAATGCCATAATCCTCTTCCTCAGGGTCGATATACGGCGGAGCGAGAAACACCCGCTTCCGCTCGACAAACGGGGCGCCGCCGAAAAAGAACGCGCGCACATCTTCCGCACCGCCGGCGATGCTTTGCACGATTTGCTGCTCGCGCGGATCGAGAAAATCGGTCAGCTTCGGAGCGTACTGACGGCTCACCATCTCCTTCCACTCGAGCACTTGATCAATGAACGGATGTTCCTCTTTGCGAAAATGCTGATACAGCTCCACTCGACGTCACCTTGCTTTCATGGAAGAAAGGAACCCACAACGGATTCCTCTCTGCGAGTTTCGCCCTTCCGCCTTTTTGCCTGCCGGGCGGAGAGCGGCGGCGCCGTGCGCGCAAAACGAAGTTAAAACTGCGACTGAAGAATGTCGAACAGGGCGTGAAGCCCTCTCGTCGCGAATTCAAGAACGATAAACGCGACGATTGGGGAGACGTCAATGATGCCAAGCGGCGGAATGACCCGCCGAAACGGCTCTAAATACGGCTCGCAAATAGCGGCCAACATCTGTCCGAACCGCGTTTCGCGCGCATTGGGAAACCATGACATTAAAATATAAATGATCAGCGCATACGAGTACACTTGAATCACTGTCGTCAAAAACGTGAGTACATAATCCAACAGCTACCACCTCTTCATCGGTCTGTCATCCTCGCCGTCGAGCGAAATCGAGCCGCTGACGTCGACGTTTTCCGGGGTGCATAAAAAAATTTTTGTGCCGACTTGCTGAATGTCGCCGCCAATGGCGTACACCGTGCCGCTTAAAAAGTCGACGATCCGCTTCGCCTGCTCATGCTGGATGCGCTGCAAGTTGACGATGACCGCGCGCCGGCTTTTCAAATGGTCGGCGATCTCCTGCGCCTCCGCATACACCCTCGGCTCAGCAAGCACGACTTTCGCCGATTTTTGCACGCTTTGCAGGCTGACGACGTTCGCCTTGCCTGCCGTCTTCGGCAGCGCCTCTTCTTCCGGCTGTGGCGCCTCATATTCTTCTTCATAGTCTTCGTAGTCTTCTTCTAAAAAATAATCACGGAATTTTTTCATCAATCCCATCCGGTTTCACCTCCTACAATGATCCAACAAGCGCGCTGCCTATGCGCACAAACGTCGCTCCTTCCTCGATGGCGATCGTGTAATCGTTTGACATGCCCATTGACAGTTCGGTGCATGGCGCATGGGCCATTCCCATCGCCTGAACGTGTTCCTTCAGCATCCGCAATCGGCGGAAGCAAGCGCGCAATACCGCTTCGTCGTCCGTGTGCGGCGCCATCGTCATCAATCCGACGACTTCGATGCGCGAAAAGGCGCGAAGTTGTTCAATAAACGGAATCGTTTCTTCGGGGGCGAGCCCGTGTTTGGTCACTTCCCCCGACACGTTCACTTGCACAAAACATTTTACTGGCCGCACCGCCCGTTTTTCAATTTCTTTCGCGAGCGACAAGCGGTCGAGTGAATGAATGTAATCGACTTTATCAATAATGTCTTTGACTTTGCGCGACTGAAGCGTCCCAATGAAATGCCACGTCGCTTGATTTCCGATCCGTGCATGCTTTTCAATCAATTGGTCGGAGCGGTTTTCGCCGAGGTCGGCAATGCCGGCGTCAAGCACCTCCATCGCCCGCTCGGCATCGACATATTTAGTGACCGCCACGATGCGCACGCCGGCCGGATCGCGGCCGACGCGAGCGCAGGCCGCCTCGATTTCTCGGCGAATGGCCGCCAAGTTGTCGCGCACCGTCATGCCGTCTCCTCCCTTCGGCCGATAAACGCCAACATCCTTCCAGTCGTTCCGCGGTCGCGGCGATGGGAAAAAAACAACGCTTCCTCACAGCTTGTACAGCGTTCTGACACATAAATATGGCTGTTCGGAACGCCAGCCGCGATCAACTGAAGCCGATTGGCTTCCTTTAAGTCGAGCGCATATTGCCCTGGGCTTGTTTCCCGCCATGGCAACGGGCTTTCCGGAGGAAGCGTCGGGCGCAGACTGTCCACGACACGGTCGTCAACCGTATAACAGCACGGACCGATGGCAGGTCCGATGGCAACATAGATGTCGCTCGGCGCGATGTGTTCGCGCGTTTGCCAAAGCCGCACCATGTGACCAGCGATGCCGCCGGCCGTTCCCCGCCACCCGGCATGAGCAAGGCCGACTAACCCAGCAGATGGCGCCACAAAATAAATGGGCACACAATCGGCAAAACAAAGCGCGAGCAACACCTCCGCTTCGTCTGTATACAACCCGTCGACCCCTGGAACCGCCGTGGCGAAATCTTGCGCTCCGTTCCCCCGTTCGTTTTTCGTCACCTTCCGAATGTCGGCGCCATGCACTTGTTCACAACATACCCATCGCTCAAGCGGGAATGAGAGCCATTGCGCCAAACGCCCGCGGTTGGCGACAACAACCGTGCGATCGTCGCCGACGTGCAGCCCCATATTCAGCGAAGCGAACGGCCCTTTGCTCTCCCCGCCATGTTTCGTCGTCAATCCAGCGACGGCTCCAGCAAACGGAGGCGCACCGCAGCGGAGCCAGCCGCGGGCTTCTTGTTGAAAAATGTCCGGCATTCGCGTCAACCTCACGCTGTTTTTTGTAGTTTTTTATCACTTTTTTTCCTATTTTATCATAGTTTGTTTGTCCATGATAACCTTTATTTATGATTTTGTCGAAACATTGCCGCAGAAATTGTCCAACCCTTATTGCCGCCCGAAAACCGCGCTGGCGGCATAGCCGATCTGCCCACGAAAAGCGGAAAGGTCTGCAACATCGTCCTGCCGCGTTGCAAGCGACGGGGCCAATCGTTGCACCAGCCGTTTAATCGGAATCATGAAGGCGGACTAAAATAACATCGGCTCCGATTTTGACGATGTTCTGCCATGGAATGACGACCGCCTCTTCGCGGCCGAACAGCCCGAGCATCTTTCCGGCGCCTAAAATAATGAGCGAGCGGATTTTTCCAGTATCTAAATCAATATCAATGTCCCCAATATTGCCAAGCTTCTTCCCATTGGCTACATTGACGACATCTTTCGTCTGAAATTCGGAAATTCTCATCACGGTTTTTCTCCCCGCCTTTCCTCTCTCCCTCTTTTTCATCTATATGAAGCCAAATGTGCAGTTATGTGCCAAAGAAAAAGGCTGCACCTGCAGCCTGTCATACTTGGATGTTTTTATTCATTTGCCGGATCGCCGCTTTTTCGAGCCTCGACACTTGCGCTTGGGAAATGCCGATTTCCTCGGCCACTTCCATTTGCGTCTTTCCTTGGAAAAAGCGTTTACGGATGATCATTTTTTCCCGCTCATTCAACCGCCGAAGCCCTTCCTTCAAGGCGATTTCTTCGATCCATTGGCTGTCACGGTTGCGCTCATCGCTCAGCTGGTCCATCACATAAATCGGGTCGCCGCCGTCGTTGTAAATCGGCTCAAACAACGAAACAGGATCTTGAATGGCATCGAGGGCAAAAACCACTTCCTCATGGGCGACGCCGAGTTCTTTGGCAATTTCCTCGGTTGACGGTTCTTTCGCCGTCTCGCTCATGAGCCGCTCTCGCACTTGCAACGCTTTGTAGGCGATGTCGCGCAGCGAGCGCGAAACGCGGATCGGGTTGTTGTCGCGCAAATAGCGGCGGATTTCGCCGATGATCATCGGCACGGCGTAAGTGGAAAACTTCACGTTTTGATTGAGGTCAAAATTATCAATCGATTTCATAAGTCCGATGCAGCCGACTTGAAACAAATCATCGACAAATTCGCCTCGGTTGTTGAAGCGCTGAATGACGCTCAACACGAGGCGCAAGTTGCCGTTTACTAATTTTTCTCTTGCCTCCAAATCCCCCTCATGCATCCGTCGAAACAGTTCACGCATTTCCTCATTTTTGAGGACGGGAAGCTTCGAAGTGTCTACGCCGCAAATCTCGACTTTGTTCCTCGTCAAGTTGTTCCCTCCCATCAGGAGATGCTAAGTCGTCAATTTTCAGTATCTCCTTGGAAGGGAAAAATATGCACAGCCTGTCCGACGCGGAAAAAGGCGGCGGAATTTCGCTCCCGCCGCCCGCTACATCATTTTATTGAATTCTTTGCGCAACCGTTTAATGATCCGCTTCTCGAGCCGCGATATGTACGATTGCGAAATACCGAGCAAATCAGCGACGTCTTTTTGCGTCTTTTCTTCGCCGCCGGAGAGGCCAAAACGCAATTCCATAATTTGCTTCTCGCGGTCGCTCAGCTGGCGCAAGGCGTTTAAGAGCAAGCGCCGGTCGACATCCGCTTCCAAATCTTTCGTAATCACGTCGTCATCCGTTCCCAACACGTCGGAAAGCAACAGCTCGTTGCCATCCCAGTCGATATTGAGCGGTTCATCAAACGACACTTCCGCCCGCACTTTGTTGTTGCGGCGCAAATACATTAAAATTTCGTTTTCAATGCAGCGCGACGCGTATGTCGCCAGCTTGATCTTCTTCTCTGGGTTGAACGTGTTGACCGCCTTAATGAGGCCGATCGTTCCAATGCTGATCAAATCTTCAATGTGAATGCCGGTGTTTTCAAACTTGCGCGCAATGTAGACGACAAGACGCAAATTGCGTTCGATCAAAAGCGATCTTGCCGTGTCATCACCGGCGGCGAGCCTGGCAATCAGCTGCTCCTCTTCTTCCTTTGTCAGCGGCGGCGGGAGGGCTTCGCTGCCTCCGATATAATAAATTTCATCCGCCTTCAGGCCAAGCTTGGCCAAAAGCTTATACAGCCAGTTCATGAAGCGAAGTTTCCATTTTCTCATGAAAATCCCCCTTCTAAACGGATCAAAAGTGAGTATGATATACTAACAAAACCTACGAAGCGGTCAGCTTTCTTCCCGCCTGCACCATTTTCGGATGGACGATGCAGTCGTACTCCCCATCCGTCGACAGCGGATCAGCGCTTAGCGCCACAAGCCCTTGCGCTACTTCCAACCATTCGTTTTCGTACCGCAGCATAATGCGGTCTGGCTTAACCGCCGCCATCATTTGTGGACCGCTGCCGACCGCACGGTACGGAATGAGACGGAGGCGATGGACCCACCGCTCCGGCGGGGAAGCCAGCATCATGGGAGAGCTGAGACAACCCAGTAGCTCCTCAGGAAGCACGGCCTTTGCTTTTTCCTGTTCGACTACCATCACCGGCGTTTTTGTCAACGGATCGACGAGCTGGTTGCCGCTGTCAATCAAGCCGCGCAGCATAAGCGGCCGCCCGTCCCATACGATCTTGACCTCAATGATATATTCAAACCGCAGTTTTTTTTCGCGAATCGCCTCCACCCTTCGGCGAGAAAAAAGCCATAAAACCGGAAACCCGATGACAACAAACAGCCAACTGACCGGATCGCCCGCTCCGGGATGATGCATGAGAAGCATTCCTTGGCGGACGGACAGTTGGTGCGCGAAAACATAATGAACCGCCAGCATGCCGCCGCCGACGGCGAACGTGGCAAAGTAAAACGCCAGCATATTCTCAAGCAAATAGCGCGGGCGCTTAAACCCGAAGGCGGCCCACACGATCAACACGGAAACAGCTACTTTTACCAACGGGTGCTGGGCGATGGCGGAAAACGGGGTAAACAGCAATATGACAAGCAGCGAACCGATCAACGCCCCAGCCAACAGACGCCACCAGACGATCGGCCGCTTGAGCATGAGCGCCGTCAGCCAAAGAAGCAACGCGTCAAAACAGACGTTCAACAGCCAAATCACATCGAGATAGACGACCAACCGTCAAGCCCCTCCCCCGCCCATATCGGCTTTGTCTGAAACAAGTATATAGCACCTTGCGAGGGAAAGTCTGTCAATCGGTGGCGGTGAAAAAGGAGATGTTTTGTCAAAACAGGGGGAACCACGGCGGATCAAATCGGCCGGCACGAAAGCCTAGCCCGCCTTCTCTTTTTCGCCCTTTCGTTGCGAGAGAGCGGGCGGCCAACGCGAGAAGTTTTTGGTCCTAATCGGAAAAGCGAGGCTGTCTCAAAAGATCGTCTTTCTTTAAGAGAGATACAATATATTGTTTCACCAAAGTGCTTCGTGCACGTTCGTGCATGCATCTTGTGATGAAGAAAGGGTGTCCCGTTGCTTTTGGGACACCCTCGTTTCGCCATCTAGCGGCGGCGGTTGCGGTTGCGCAAGAAAGCGGGAATGTCAAGCGGATCTTCTGCTTGCCCCGAGCGGAGCGCCGCATAGTCTTGTATCGGCTCTTCGCGCTTCTCCCGCTTTGGCGCCGGCGCCGCTTTCGGCACAGTGCCGATGCCAATGCGCGGCGGCCGCGGCTGCGAAGCGACGTTTTCGTTGAATCCGGTCGCAATGACCGTCACGATGATCTCGTCCTTTAAGTTCTCATTAATAACGGAGCCGAAGATCATGTTCACTTCTTGGTCGGCCGCCGAAGCGACGATGTCGGCAGCCTCCTGCACTTCGTACAAACTTAAGTTCATGCCGCCGGTGATGTTCATGAGCACCCCTTGCGCGCCGTCGATCGACGTCTCCAACAGCGGGCTGGAAATGGCTTTTTTTGCTGCCTCAGCAGCTCGGTTTTCGCCGCTGGCGATGCCAATCCCCATCAATGCCGAACCTTTATTCGACATGATCGTCTTCACATCAGCGAAGTCAAGGTTGATCAACCCCGGCACGGCGATCAAATCGGAAATGCCTTGCACCCCTTGGCGCAATACGTTATCCGCTTCACGGAACGCCTCAAGCATCGGCGTATTTTTGTCGACAATCTCAAGCAATCGATCGTTCGGAATGACGATGAGCGTATCGACCGCCTCTTTCATGGCGGCGATGCCGCTTGCGGCCTGCGTCGCCCGCTTGCGCCCCTCAAACGTAAACGGGCGCGTAACAACGCCGACCGTAAGCGCCCCTAACTCGCGCGCAATTTGGGCGATGACCGGGGCAGCGCCAGTTCCCGTGCCGCCGCCCATGCCAGCGGTGACAAACACCATATCGGCGCCGCGAAGCGCTTCTTCAATTTGCTCTTTGCTCTCCTCAGCTGCTTTTTTTCCAACTTCTGGGTTTGCTCCCGCGCCCAAGCCGCGTGTCAGCTTCGCCCCGATTTGCAGCTTGATCGGCGCCTTCGACAAGTTGAGCGCCTGTGCATCCGTATTGACCGCAATAAACTCTACACCTTGCACCCCATGCTCAATCATCCGATTGACGGCGTTGTTGCCGCCGCCCCCGACTCCAATCACCTTGATCGTTGCCAACTGATCGACTGTTGTCTCAAACTCCAACATGGCCAAATCCTCCTAAAATTTCAATCTCTATTCAAAGAAAGAACCAAAAAATCTCTTGACCTTCTTCCCAAAATGGTCTTCTTTCTTTTTCGGTTTCGACTGCTGTTTTGGCGAGGAGCGCTCGACCGGCTCCACCGCAACGGCAACCGGGACCGTTTTCCCTTGCAGCTGCGCCTGCCGGTAGGCGAACTTGAGCAAGCCAACGCCGATCGTATACTGCGGGTCGCGCACACCGATATAATCCGGCATGGCAATGCGGACGCTCGTCCCTAAAACGACGTGGGCCAGCTCAAGCAACCCTGGCATATTGGCGACGCCGCCGGTCAGCACATAGCCGCCGGGGAGATCGCGAAACCCGAGACGACGCACTTCCTGCTGAACCATTTGCAAAATTTCTTCCAGTCTCGCCTCAATAATATCGGCGATCTCCAGCTGGCTGAACTGCTGGTGTTGATCGGTGCCCATGATCGGCACGCTGAACACTTCTTCCTCCGAAGCGTAGTCGTAAAATGCATGTCCGTGCTTCAGTTTGATTTTTTCGGCATCGTCCGTTGTCGTCCGCAATCCGATGGCCAAGTCTTTCGTAATGTGCTCCCCGCCGACCGGCAGCGAAGAGACAGCTTGCAACGTCCCTTGCTCAAAGACAGCGACCGTTGTCGAGCCGCCTCCCAGGTCAACGAGCGCCGCCCCCAAATGCCGTTCGTCATCGGACAGCACGAGCGAACCGGCCGCCAGCGGCTGAAGACAAATATCGCTGATTTCCAAGCCTGCCCGCTCCACACAGCGAAGAAGATTATGTAATACCGTCTTCGCACCAGTCACCATAGTGCCTTCCATTTCCAAGCGAACGCCGAGCATGCCGCGCGGATCATGAATGCCGTCCAACCCGTCGACGATAAACTGGCGCGGAACGACGCCGATGATTTCCCGATCGGGAGGAATAGAGACAACTTGCGCGGCATCGATGACGCGGGCGACATCTTCATCGCTGATTTCCCGGTTTTCGCTCGCGACGGCGACAATGCCGTGGCAGTCATGGAGCTGAATATGGCTGCCGGCCACCCCGACGATCACACGGCGGATCGATAAACCGACCATCCGCTCCGCTTGCTCGACGGCCCGTCTGATCGACTGCACCGTTTTATCTATATCAACAATCGCCCCTTTTTTGAGCCCTTCCGCTTTGACATTGCCCACCCCGATAATATTGATGGAGCTGCCTAGCATTTCCCCGATGATGACTTTCACGCTCGATGTTCCGACATCCAGGCTAACGACGATCTCATTGCTGCTCATTTTTTGGCATCTGCCTACTAAAAACGCGCCGGTGCCGGCCGGCGTTTCAGTAAGCAGCGACACCTCCTTTTTCGGCTGAAATTTCCCATCTCTTTGTCTATTGGTCTATGTCTAGTTTGCGAGTTTCGCAACAACACTATATTTTGTTTTACCCTATATAATTCAACACGCGAAAACACTTTCCCTGTCTTTTGCCTAACTTTTTTCGCGATTGTACCGCCGCTTGGCCCACTCAGCAAGCCAAAGGCGGCGGATGATGGCAATGTTTTGAAACAAGCGGACGCCGAAGGCGAACACAGCCGCTAAATACAAGTCTACACCAAGATGCACCCCAAGAAAAGTTAAAGTTGCGGCCAGAACAATGTTGAAAAAAAACCCGGTTATAAATACGGTTTCGTCGTACGTCCGCTGCAGGTGGGCGCGCCATCCTCCGATTAATGTATCAAAGGCGGCCAAAATGGCAATCGACAAATAATTGGAATATTCATCGGGAACTTCCCAGCCGGCGAAAACGCCGATGGCAAACCCAAGAAGCAATCCGAGAAGCGGAAGCCACATGCTATTTCTCCTCCTTGCCGCCGTTTTCTGTCTCCATGTATTTCACATCAGGGCGGCTAGCCGCGGGCGGAATGACAACGAGCGGCTGGGGCTTGGATATTGACAGCTCCAAGTTTTCCACGGCGAAATCATCGCGGATCGGCGAAACGGCGAGCCCGCTGTACAGCTTGTCCGCATCATCGGCGATTGCTCTCACTTCGACTGGCAGCCTCACTGAGCGGCTCCCGACTTTCGTTGCGCCATTGACATCGCGAATGGCCGTCCGGTTCGTCAGTCGCTCACCGTCGATGGCGATTTCTTTCGCCCCGTATTTGTTCAACTCATTCACTAACCGTTGCAATAGCTCGGGCGATACGGCGGCAACGGCCGGACCAACGTAGCCGGCCGCCGAAAGCGGCGCGATCGTCAACACGAGACCGCTTCCTCTCACTTCTGTCAGCCCGGCTTCTTCCCTCAGCTTCGCGACTGTCGCTTCAAGCTCTGTCGCGCCGCCCGCCTCGTGTTCCCGACGGTAGCGGCGCAATGTTTCCTCGTAACTCTCTAGCTCCTCAAGCAGCCGTTGTTCAAGCTTCTGCTCTTTTGTCAAATCGGCGCGCAACTCCCAAATGTCGCGCGTGTCGCGTCCTTCCGGATGCAGCGTCGTCCGAAGCCCGACGGCCAGCATCACACCGAATATGGCAGCTACGCCGGCAAAATAGAATCGATTTTTCCGTTCCAATGCGCTTCACCGCCCCTTTCCGCCCGTTTTACGGCTCGGGCGCAAACACCGGATCCAACACGATCGCTCCTTGCTTTTCCACTTTTACGTCGATATGGTCTTCGACAAGTTCGTCGACGATGCCGCCGGGAAGCTCTAGAGCGGACATGAGCACGTCCGGATTGCCAATGGCCGAAATGACAAACGGAGCGGCATGCTGCGTTCCATCGACCTCAATGACTGGGCCGTTGCAGACGATGTATGAACGGTGGGAAATGCGCTGCCCATTAATAGCGACCGCTTCGGCGCCGGAAATGAGCAACTCGTGAACAACTTTCCATACGTGCTGTTCATGAACGATATAATTGGTAGCGCTCGCTTCAGAGGGGATATAAGAGGAATCGGAAAGGGTGACTGCTACACCTTTCCCTTTCACCCTCGCTTTTCCGACATGCATGCGCAGCTGTTCCGCTTCTTTTGCCAATCCGGCCTCGTTCTCCTGCTCCTCGGCCAGCTTCTTCTCCCACGCAGCCAGCTCCTCCTGCTTTTTGACAAGCTGCTGCTTGAGCGACCGGTTTTCTTTTTGCAAAGCAAGAAGCGCCGAGCGATATTCGTACTCTTTTTTCCACTCGCTGTCGCTCCATTCGCGGCGGGATGCTTCGTTTTTCGCATGTTGGTACGAGAACCCGAGCATGGCGCCGAAGATCAAGCAGATCAACGTCAGCAGGAGGCGGCTACGGGCTTGTCGTTTCATCGCCATCCTCCTTTTTCGGGGGGGAGTAAGGAACAAAATAGCTGCCGACTTCCAAATGAATGACTCCTTTGACGTTTCGGTCAAGCGCGGCGGCAATCGCAGGATAATGCGACAGCTTGTCCGCAAATTGCCGGATTGTCGCGCTTACTTCATAACCGTCATTCATGTAGACGATGACGCGGTCTTCATATTCCCTCGTCGGCTTGTAGTGAATTTCCGACATGGCGCCCAGCACGGCCGCGGGCAGTTCGGCGAGCTGCCCCGTCATTTCAGCAATGGCGTCGCCGTCTTTCCAGCCGACAAGCACCGGCGCATCGCTTGGCGCCGTCTTCGTCCCTTCTTGCTTTAACAGCCGCCCGTTTTCAAGCAATGGAAAAAACGTTTGCCGGTCATACACATAAGCGATTCGCCGCCATTCGCGGACGTGGATGGCGATCGTGTTCGGCAGCTGTTTTTCCACTGTGGCCTCCTTAATTTCTGGATGGCGAGTGAGCTTTTTTTCCACGTTTTGTTCATTCACTTTCCAAAAGCTTGTCCGCTTCGTAATGCCGCTTAAGCTGATGATGCGCTCCGCTGTGAGATGACGGTTGCCGCTCACTTCCACATGCCCGACAGCGCCAAGCGGCGACTGGAAGTAAAGGACGCACAAAATAAATAGAAAAAAGAAAGATAAGTACGCAATGAGCCGGCGGTTCGCTTTCTGGCGGCGCCGCTCCTTCAGTTTCGGCACGCGGTCCTCCAAGACGACGACTTTTCCCTTTTCCATCGCATTCCCCGCTTTCTTCTTCAAAGCCCGCGCTGAAACGACCGGTATAAAAACAAACGGCATCCGCTGCCGTTTCTTTGTTTTTGCACTTATTTTCATTATATCACAAATGAATGCAAGAGAGAGCCTGTTTTTATCGCATTTGCCGGCACCGTTCGACGATGGGCTGCGTTCGAGAGACGCCAAAAAAACGGCGGACATCCGCCGCTTGCCTAATACCGGGCATGCCTGCTGATATTAAGCAGCACGCCGATGGCCATCAACATCAACGTCAGCGACGATCCGCCGTAGCTTAAAAACGGGAGCGTGATGCCGGTAACGGGCATCAGTCCCGTCACAACGCCGATATTGATCATCACTTGAATCGCGATCATCGAAATAATGCCAAGCGCCAAAAAACTTCCGTACAAGTCAGGGGCGCCAAGGGCAATGCGCACACCGCGCCAAAGAAGAAGAGCAAAGAGCAGGAGAACGAGTGAACCACCGATAAAGCCGAGCTCTTCAGCTAAAATGGCGAAAATAAAGTCGGTTTGCGGCTCCGGCAAGTAAAAAAACTTTTGTCTGCTCTGCCCGAGCCCAAGGCCGAACAAGCCGCCCGGCCCAATGGCGTACAGCGACTGGATGATTTGAAATCCGCTTCCAAGTGGATCTTCCCATGGGTTTAAAAACGATGTAATCCGCTTGATTCGATATGGAGCCGACAGGATGAGGGCGGCAAGCCCAGCGAGCCCCAAAACGCCAAGCCCGGCAAAATGGCTGAGACGGGCGCCGGCGACGAAAATCATCGTCACGCACGTACCAACCATAACGGTGCCCGTTCCTAAGTCCGGCTGCAGCATAATCATGCCGAACGCGGCAAACACAAGCAAAAGCGCCGGCAACAGTCCTTGTTTAAATGACGTAATTTTTTTTTGGTTTTCCGATAAATATTTGGCCAAAAAAGCGATCATAGCCAGCTTCATAAACTCGGACGGCTGGATCGAAAACGCCCCGACGCCGATCCAGCTGCGCGACCCGTTGCGAACCATGCCGATGCCGGGAATGAGCACAAGAACGAGCAGCACAAAACAGACGCCAAGCAGCACTTTCGACCAGTCGCGCCACACCCAATAATCGATGTTCATGACAAAAAACATAGCGATAATGCCGACGCCCGCAAACAATAGCTGGCGCTTGGCGAAGAAAAACGAATCGTTGAATTTGTATTCCGCCCAAATGGCGCTCGCGCTGTACACCATAATAAGTCCGATGGCCAAGAGCGAAAACGTCAAAAGAATGAGCAAAAAATCCGGCGCAGACTTTTTCCGCGGCAATGCCCAACACCTCTATTTTTGTAAACTAGAGGGGAAGGGCTGTCCCTTTCCCTCTATTTCAACTTATGCACGGCATTGATAAAAATGTCCCCTCTCTCCTCGAAAGTTTTGTATTGATCCCAGCTGGCGCATGCTGGAGAGAGCAAAATGACGTCGCCCGGTTCGGAAAGCTCGAAAGCAACCGGGACGGCTTTTTCCACATTATCGACATATCGGATCGTTTCTATTCCCGCTTTTTGGGCGATGCGGCCGATTTTATCCGCCGTCTGGCCGAACAGTACGACCGCCTTCACCTGTTGCAAATACGGGAGAAGATCATCAAACTCATTGCCGCGGTCAAGCCCGCCAGCGAGCAAAATGACCGGCTCGCCGGCAAACGCTGAAAGCGCCTTTTGCGTCGCTAAGATGTTCGTCGCTTTCGAGTCGTTGTAAAACCGCCGGCCGTCAATTTCCGCCACATACTGAAGCCGATGTTTCACGCCGGAAAACGTCGCCAGCACCTGGCGGATCGCCTCATCACTGGCGCCGGCCAGCTTGGCGGCCGCCACCGCCGCTAAAATGTTTTCCAAATTGTGCTGTCCAGGAAGAACGATGTCAGCGATTCTGATAACTGGATCACCGTTCCAATAGATGGCGCCATCTTGAACGTACGCCCCTTCGCCAAGAAGCTTCGTCGCCGAAAACAGCACTTTTTGCGATCGAACCGAGGAGGCAATGTTCATCACGAGCGGATCGTCGGCATTGACGACGGCATAATCGCGCTCCGTTTGATTGCGGAAAATGTTCGCCTTTGCCGCTGCATACGCCTCTTTCGTTCCGTGGTAGTCCAAGTGGGCGTCGAAAATATTGAGCAAAACCGCAATGGCTGGGCGAAACTTGTCAATGCCGGCAAGCTGGAACGAAGACAGTTCCGTGACAAGCCATTGCCCCGGCTTCGCTTCCCTCGCCACCTCGCAGGCGACAAGGCCGATGTTGCCGGCAAGCAGCGGATCTTGGCCGTCCGCTTTTAACATTTCGTAAATGAGCGTCGTCGTCGTCGTTTTTCCGTTGGACCCGGTGATGCCGATAAACGGCCCTTCGGAAATGTGATAAGCAAGCTCCACTTCGGTCACAACCGGAAGCCCCTTCTCAAGCGCCTTTTTCACCATCGGGTTCGTGTACGGAATGCCCGGGTTTTTCACGACAAGGTCAAACGGCTCATCAAGCAGTTCAAGCGGATGACCGCCGCAAACGACGCGAATGCCCAGCGGTTCAAGCTGCTTGGCCTCCATGTTTTCCGAAAGCGGCTTTTGATCATTGACGACGACCTTAGCGCCTAACTCCGCAAGAAGCCGAGCTGCCGCCGCTCCGCTTTTCGCCAATCCAATGACAAGCACACGACGATGTTGATAAAAACGAGTCGGTTTCAATTACATCCACACCTCGATATAAATTCCTAGCATCGCAAATAAAAGGCCGACGGCCCAAAACGTCACAACGATCCGCCATTCTGACCAGCCGACAAGCTCATAATGATGATGAAGCGGACTCATGCGGAACACGCGCCGTCCCGTCGTTTTGAACGAAGCCACTTGAATGATGACCGACAGCGTCTCGATGACAAACACACCGCCGATGATGACAAGCAACAGCTCAAGCTTCGTCAGGACAGCGACAGCGGCGATCGCCCCGCCAAGTGCGAGCGAGCCGGTGTCGCCCATAAACACTTTCGCTGGGTGGGCGTTAAACACTAAAAAGCCAAGCACGGCGCCAACAACAGCGACGCAAAATACAGCGACATCGTACTGGCCTTGATTCCAAGCCAAGACGGCATAAGCGCCAAAGGCGATCGCCGCCGTTCCGGCAAGCAGCCCGTCAAGCCCGTCGGTCAAGTTGACAGCGTTCGAACCGCCGACAAGCATGAACAACAAGAGCACGCCGTACGCCCATCCGAGGTCGACCGACCAATCGGCGCCGGGAATATGTAACACCGTCGAAAAGCCGCTTTGGCGGTAGACGGCAAAAAAGATGGCTGCGATAAGGAGCTGGCCGATAAATTTTTGCCGGCTCGTCAAGCCAAGATTTCGCTTCATCACGACTTTGATCATATCGTCGAGGAAGCCGAGCACCCCATAGCCGACGGTGACCAACAACAGCAAATACGTCCTCGTCGACAAGCCGGCGATTTTTGGTGTGATCCATAAGGTCGTCGCCACAATCGCCAACAAAATCATGATGCCGCCCATCGTCGGCGTGCCTGATTTTTTTTGATGCGACTTCGGCCCTTCCTCGCGGATGCTTTGTCCGAATTTCAACCGCCGCAAAAACGGGATGAACAGCGGCGACAAAACGACAGTGATGAGAAAGGAAACCGCCATGGCAATCACGATCGCTTGTTCTGGCATGCATCGTCACATCCTTTAAACGGCCGAGCGTCCAGCCATCGCTTCTCCAATTCCGCCAGTCGGCGGCGCACAGCCTCGCCAGCAAGGGGGCTGTCTTCAGGAAGAGCGAAGAAAAACTGCACACCCTCTGCACGGTCTTGCTCCAAGTATCGCTCGAACAATGCCGCTGCCGCCTCGAGCGGCGACGGAACGAAAAAGATCGGAAATTGATTTGGAATGTAGCGCGGCAACGGCTCTCCCAGACGCCAAAATGAAGCGATCGCTCCGTGTTCAATCGCCGTTTTCAATGTTTCCGCCCCGTTTTCGAGCGGAACGAACAACCCTTTTTTCACTTGTTTGGCTGGGTTGACGAACACGGCGTGAAAGCGGATCGTTTCATCAACAATGCCGCGCGCCTCCACCGCCATCGATTGCACCGTCCTGTATGCGATCATGGTCATCCTCTCTCCTTCACTGCCGCTCGGGCAACAGCGCGATCGTCAAACTCAATCACATCGTTGCCAATGATTTGATACGTTTCATGCCCTTTGCCGGCAATCAACACAACATCGCCTTCCTGCGCCTGGCCAATGGCGTAGCGGATCGCCTCTTCACGGTCAGGAATCGTCACATGCTTTCCGATCTCAGCGCTTACTCCCGCTTCCATGTCGCGCAAAATTTGCTTCGGGTCTTCCGAACGCGGATTGTCGGAGGTAAAAATAGCGACATCCGCATACCGCACCGCCACCTGCGCCATGAGCGGCCGTTTCGACGGGTCGCGGTCGCCGCCGCAGCCGATGACGACATACACGTTTCGCTTCGCCAATTGGCGCACCGTTTTTAAGGCATTTTCTAAACTGTCCGGCGTGTGGGCGTAATCGACGATGATCGTAAAGTTTTGCCCTTCATCAACCGTTTCAAACCGCCCCGGCACCGGCTCGACATCCGCAAGCGCCGCGGCGATCGTTTCAAGCGAAAAGCCAGAGGCAAGGCAGGCAGCGGCAGCGGCGAGAATGTTATAGACATTGAACGAGCCGACAAGTTTCGTTTCGACCGCCGCCGATCCGTGCGGCGTGCAAAGCCGAAACGCCATGCCGCCTGCGGTCATGCGGATCTGTTCCGCCATCACATCGCTTTTTTCCCTCATCCCGTATGTGACGATCGGCGCGGCCGTCATATGTTTATAATACTGCGAAACCGGATCGTCATGATTGAGAACGGCAAATTTCGGCCGCCGTTCGTCGTAGCGGTTGCCGAGCTGGGCAAACAAAAGCCCTTTGGCGTTCCGATATTCTTCCATTGTCCCGTGATAATCCAAATGGTCTTGCGTTAAGTTCGTAAAGACGGCCACATCGTAATCGCAGCCATGCACCCGCCCTTGGTGCAGCGCGTGCGACGACACTTCCATGGCGACAAACTCCACTCCTTCATCGACCATCTGTTTAAACATGCGCTGCAAAATGAGCGACTCCGGCGTCGTATTGGCCGCCGGATAGGAGCGGTCGCCGACCTTGATGTGAACCGTGCCAATGAGCCCTGTTTTCTTGCCGGCTTTTCTCGCGATTTGTTCGATGATCGACGTTGTCGTCGTCTTGCCGTTTGTGCCTGTCACTCCGATTAAATGTAGGCGGTGGGTCGGCCGCCCGTAAAACGCGTCCGCTAAAATCGCCATCGTCCGCCGGCTGTCCGACACAAGAACGACGGGAACATCAACGGAAAGCGGCCGCTCGGCCACGATCGCCGCCGCTCCGCGCGCCACCGCTTCCTCGGCAAAGTCGTGTCCGTCTACTGTAAACCCTTTAAGGCAAAAAAAGAGAGAACCGGAGGCAACGCGGCGCGAGTCCATTTCGAGCGCCACGATATCGGGATTGCCTCCATGGTGCACCCAAAAACCGGGCAAGTGTGACAGCAGCGTCAGCAGTTTCATATTTCGTTCATCCCTTTCGCTTCGAAATCGTCCGCTCCGTTAGGCAGACAGCGGAAAAAGGGGCACAACCAACCCGATGTGTCATCGCATCGGTCGCCCCTTGCGCGTTCGTCTTACCGTTCTTCTACCGCTTCGCGTTTCGCCAAATAAATGCGGACCGTTGAACCTTCTTTCACTTTCGCCCCTGGCTTCGGGGATTGTTCAACAACGACATCTCCCTCGCCACTAACATCTAATTTTAAGTCAAAAAGCTGCTCTTGCAAATCATTTTTTGTCATTCCGATCAAGTTTGGCACTTCAATGACTTTCGGCTCGTTCCAGTCGCGCTCCTTCTCGAGCTGGTCTTTGCGGGGCTTCACGCCCAACGTGCGCAAACTATCTTCCATAATTTTTCCTACAATCGGGGCAGCGACCGTGCCGCCGAACTGAACCGTTCCTTTCGGGTTGTCGACGGCGACGTACACGACAAGCTTCGGGTCATCCGCCGGAGCGAAGCCGATGAACGAAACGATATGGTTGTTTTGCAAATAGCGGCCGCCTTGCGCCTTTTGCGCCGTTCCCGTTTTGCCGCCGACGCGGTACCCTTCGACATACGCCTTTTTCCCTGTTCCTTGAGCGACGACGCTCTCAAGTGCGTAGCGGACTTGTTTCGATGTTTCCTCGGAAATGACGCGCCGTTTCGCTTTTGGCGTGTTGCGGCGGACGATCTCTCCTGTTTCCGGGTCGACCCACTGCTTGGCAATGTACGGAGTGTACAAAATACCGCCATTGATTGCCGCCGACACGGCAGCGACTTGCTGGATCGGCGTCACCGACACTCCTTGGCCAAACGCCGTCGTTGCCAGTTCCACCGGCCCGACCCGTTTCAAATCAAACAAAATGCCTGTTCCTTCGCCTTGCAAGTCGATGCCCGTTTTCTCACCAAAACCGAATTGCTTAATGTAACGAAACAACGTCTCCTTTCCAAGCCGCTCGCCAAGCTCGACAAACCCCGGGTTGCACGAGTTTTGCACGACTTCCAAAAACGTCTGATCTCCGTGGCCGCCTTTTTTCCAGCAGCGAAGCGTAGCGCCGGCTACTTTGGCGTAGCCCGGGTCAAAGAAATGGTCTTTCAGCAAATTCACCTTATGTTCCTCAAGCGCTGCGGCCAGCGTAATGATTTTAAACGTCGATCCCGGTTCGTACGTGCTCCAAATCGGCAAGTTGCGGTTGTAAATTTCCGGAGGAACGCTCCGGTAATCCGCTGGATTGAACGTCGGCCGGCTCGCCATCGCCAAAATTTCACCGGTGTTCGGGTCCATGGCGATCGCGATGATGCCGTCCGGATTGTATTTCGCCTCCGCGATGTCAAGTTCGCGCTCAATGATCGTCTGAATGCGCGAATCGATCGTCAACACCAAATTCAAGCCGTCAGTCGGCGGCGTATAGTCATCAGCGATATCGGGCATGCGCCGCCCTTTCGCATCGGAATAAAACTGCACGGAGCCGCGCTCGCCCCTCAGTTCCTTGTCATAATACAGCTCCAACCCGGTGAGCCCTTGGTTGTCAATGCCGGTGAAGCCGAGCACGTGCGACAAATAGCTGCCAAACGGATAGTAGCGCTTCGTATCTTCCGCGATATACACCCCATCCAAGTCGAGGGAGCGCACATTCGCCGCTTTTTCATCGGAAATTTTCCGCCCTTCTTTCAGGCGGACGATCGACGTTTTTTGCGTGATTTGTTTATAGATGGATTCGATCGAACCGCCCAGCACCCCGGCCAACTTTTTCGCCGCCTCTGCCGGGTTTTTGACTTGCCGCGGAATGACATACACCGTCGGCGCGCTCATGTTCGTCGCCAGCGGGACGCCGTTGCGGTCCAAAATTTCGCCTCGCTTCGGCTCAAACGGAATGTTCCGGCCCCATAGCCCTTTCGCCCGTTCCGCTAATAGATCGCCGAGCCAAAATTGGACGTAGCCGAGACGGAGATCGATAATGGCAAAGATCAAAATCCCGATCAAAAACACGATCGTCAACCGCTTGCGCACGGTAACGTACGATACGCGCATATGGCGGAACCTCCTTCATGGTGGGCTCGTTCCACTATATGCTTGTACGCCCCGTTATAGAACGGCAAAAATCATTCATGCGGCTCGGCTTCTTTCCGTAAAGCCGCCTCTTTCTCCTTCTCCGCCGCCTCTTTCTCCCATTGGCGCGGCGGAGCCAATTCAACAATTAAATAATCGCCTTTGCGCACCTCCGCTCCCGGACGAATGTTTTGGCTGACGACATAGCCGGTCCCTTTCGTGCTCGGCCGCAAGCCGAGTATATGAGCCACTTTCATAGCGTCGCGCAGCGAGAAGCCGCGCAAATCCGGCATCGTTGCCGCCCCGTCCGTTTTCAACACGACCCGTTCGCCCAAAAGAACGTGATCGCCGCCTTGCGGAAGCTGCTGCTCAACATATTTGCCGCGGCCGATCACGACCGGCACATATCCCTTTTCCTTCAGCTGCTCTGCTGCCGAAGCCGCCGGCTGGCCGATCCATGAATCAAGCGCCTGCGGTTGGGCAGTCTTTGCTTTCATTCGTTTTTCCCCGTTCGGTTCAATATGCAAATATTGCAAACTGCTTTTCATCACCGTCGTAAAAATTTGCGACACCGGCGCCGCTCCGGTTTCAGTCACATCGAGGTGCGGCTGTTGGACCGCGACATACATGAGAAGCTTCGGATCATCCGTCGGCGCCATGCCTAAAAACGAAAAAATGTAGTTTTCCCGTCCGGTCAAATAGCCCCCGGAAGCCGACGGAATTTGCGCCGTCCCCGTTTTGCCGGCGACGCGGTAGCCGTTGATTTGGTACGGACGGCCGGTGCCGTGCTCGGACGTGACGACCGTCTCTAAAATGGCGCGCACTTTGCGCGCGGTTTCCGCCGTAATCGGCTCGCCGACCACGGTCGGCCCATGATCGAGCACGACTTTGCCGCTGTCTGGGTCGACGACTTTCTCGATGACATACGGCTTCATCATTTTCCCATCGTTGGCGATCGCCGTCGCCGCTTGGATTTGCTGGATTGGCGTCACCGATGTCCCTTGGCCGAATCCGGTCGTAATTCGTTCAATCGGGTAGCGATAGCGGATTTGTCCGACCGCTTCGTTCGGCAAATCGATGCCCGTTTTCCGGTCAAAATGGAAACGGTGCAAATATTGCAAAAACCGATCTTCACCAAGCTTTTCTTTCACTAAAATCGAAAAGGCGACGTTTGAAGAGCGCTGCACCCCTTCATTAAACGTGATCGTCCCCCAGCCGACATCGTTATGGTCGCGGATCGTGTTCGGCCCCACTTTGTAGGAACCGGAGCGATACGTTTCGTTGCCGTTATACACTCCTTCGTTGATGGCCGCCGCGAGCGTGAACACTTTCATCGTCGATCCCGGCTCATACGGATAGGAAATGGCGTCATTTAAAAAGTTCGTAATATCACGCTTGTTTGGGTCAAAGCTCGGACGCGTCGCCATCGCCAAAATTTTCCCTGTTTTTGGATCAGCGACGATGGCGATCATTTTTTTCGGCTTGTATTGCTTCTCGACGCTGTTCATCGCATCTTCCAAAAACGATTGAATCTTTCCGTCAATCGTCAAATAGACGTTTGCCCCATTGTCCGGCTTGACAATGCGCTCTTTCCCCCCGGGGAGGCGGAAGCCGTTTATGTCGCCGGCAAACGACACATAGCCGTCTTCTTCACGCAAATACCGGTCAAGCTCTTTTTCCACTCCCATTTTGCCGACCGTTTCGTTGGCTGCATTTTTTTGCGCATAGCCGATGACGTGCGACGCAAACATGCCGTTCGGATAAAACCGGCTCGTGTCGCGGATGAAAGCGATGCCTGGCAAATGGAGCGCTTCGATTTTTCGCTTCAGCTCAAAACTGATGTTGCGGCCGTAGGCCCCAAACTCGACTTGCTTCGCTTTTTTGGTCAAAATGCGTTCCATCGCCTCGACGTCCATGCCAAGCAACGGGGCGAGTTGTTCCGCTGTTTTTTTCGGATCGACCACATGGTGCGGATGATCTGGATCGGTTGTCATCTTCGGATCCAAAATGGCCACAACCGTATACGACGGTACATCTTCAGCCAAAATGGCGCCGTTGCGGTCGAAAATCGTTCCGCGCTTCGCCTTGATCGTCCGCGTTTGTTGATGCTGCCGCTCCGCGATCACAGCCAGCGTTTGGCCGTCCGCTTTGCCGGTCCATTCAAGCTGCACAAAGCGGGCGAACAACAGAGAAAAGAGAAAGCCGAACAGGCAAAACAGGATGAACGCTCCCTGATGGGTGTTGCGATGCTTTCTTGCCTCCATCGCCGATCATTCCTGCACAACTTTCACATGGTTTTCGTTGAGCGACAAACCGAGCTCTTTTGCCTTTTGCAAAATGCGCTCGTACGCGCTCAGCCGTTGCACCTCGACATATAGGTCATTGTTCTCCTTTTTCTGCTCGTCAATCGACGCCTCGAGCTTTTGCACCCCTTTGTTCAATTCGTAAATGCGCACTTGGTTCGAGACGATATGAACCGCCGCATAGAAGACAAACAAGAAAAACAACACAAATAGCATCTTTTCAGCCAGCGACAGGCGAAAGCGCTGCTTCCGCCGCGTCTTCGGGCTTGGCGGTGCCGCCGGATGTCGTTGTTCACGCGCGACTTTGACTGCTGCATCGTTCACATTTTTCCCCTCCTGTTTCTCCATGCATTCGTTTTTCGCCGCAATGGGCGGCGCCCGCATTGAAATTGGTTGTGTTTCCCCGCTATTTTCGTCATCTACAGCTTTTCGGCAATGCGGAGTTTGGCCGAACGGGCGCGGTGGTTTCGTTCGAGCTCTTCCTCGGAAGGAACGATCGGTTTTTTTGTAATGATTTTCAGCACGGGGCGGTAGTCGTCGGGGAGAACCGGAAGCCCCGGAGGCAATGGCGGACTTTCGCTCGCCTTTTTAAACGTTTCTTTGCAAATGCGATCTTCAAGCGAATGAAACGTAATGACGCTCACCCGTCCACCGGGTGCAAGCAGTTCGATCGCCTGCTCGAGCGCCTCGCGAAACGCCTCAAGTTCGTCGTTGACCGCGATGCGGAGCGCCTGAAAAATGCGTTTGGCCGGGTGTCCGCCGCTGCGGCGAGCCGGGGCGGGAATCGCCGCCTTGATCACATCAACGAGCTCCCCCGTCGTTTTAATCGGCCTCGTGCGGCGCACTTCCTCGATTTTGCGCGCCACTTGCTTCGAAAACCTCTCTTCGCCGTAACGGAAAAAGATGCGGACGAGCTCCTCGTATGGCCAGCAGTTGACAATCTCCGCCGCCGTCAGCCGCTGCTTGCGGTTCATCCGCATATCAAGCGGCGCATCGTGCTGATAACTGAAGCCGCGCTCGGGTTCGTCAAGCTGCGGTGAAGAAACACCCAAATCAAACAAGACGCCGTCGACGGACTTGACGCCAAGCGCCGAAAGCTCCTCTTGCAAAAACCGGAAGTTCCGGTGCACAAACTGCACTTGCCGGCCGTAGCGGGCGAGCCGTTCGCGCGCATGCATGATGGCGGCTTCGTCTTGGTCAAAGGCAAACAGCTTCCCATGTTCCGACAAACGGGAGAGCAAATATTCGCTATGGCCGCCGCTGCCCAGCGTACAATCGACGTAAATGCCGTCAGGGCGGATGTTCAGCCCATCGACTGCCTCTTTCAGCAACACTGTTGTATGTTGAAACACATGTCCACCACCTTCGTTGCGTAAAGCCACACTCACATCGGCCAGTGGCCGCCTCCTTATTATATCGCAAAGATGGACAAAATTTTAGCTTTTTTTGTAAAAAAACGTCCTTTTTTGTTTCTTTTTGTCGGACGGGCCAATCACAGCCATCCTGGCGGCTTCACCCCTTTACTTTTATTTCCATTTAATGAATGTTGTTTTTTTACAATTCATTTCACAAAAAAGAAAATCCTGCTCAAAGCAGGATGTTTCTTTTCGACTTTTTCTTTGAAAAAGCCTCACATATATACAATTTTATGCATTCCATTGCCAGGACTGCGAATGGCCAAAAGTTTTTCTACAAAATCAAATCCGTAGCGGTTGATGTAATAAAACACGTTCCAAACCCGCTCCTGGAGCGCGCCGTTCGGCCGAAGCGACGTCTCGATGCGCCAAAATTTCCGCCACTCCGTCTCATGTTTGCGCAACAGCGCCCGCTCGAGCGCGTGCTGAAGAAACTCGATTTGCGCCTGAAGGATGGCGGCATTTTTCGCCACCAATCCCTCCAATCCGCGGTCAATCGCCACCCCAAGCTCACGAAGCGGCCGGTGCGCCGCGTCAATGTCCGCCTTCGCTTTGGCAAACGCCGAAGCAAGCGGCGCTTGAGCGGTCGCCTCCCGCCACTCCCGCTTTGCTTCATCGAGCCGCCCAGTCAATACATCAGCCACCTCAAGACCGATATCGGACAGGTCGGTTTGCAGCGAACGGCTGACAATCGTCGCCTGCAGACGCGGCACGACTGGAGGCATTTCTAGGTCGAAAAGCGGGAACGCCTCTTTCAATTCCGCCCAATAAGCGATCTCCCCCGGTCCGGCAACGAAAGCGAGCGTCGGCAGCAAATGCTCTTGCATGAGCGGACGGGTGACGACATTGTTGCTTAAACGGGCCGGATTCGTTTCGGCAAGCTCAAGCAGCTCTTCTCTTGTCCAAACGAGAGTTCCCGCTTTATTGTGAAACAGGCCGCGTTCCTCATCATACTGCAAAAGCGAACGTTCACGGCCGTCGTAATAAAACAAGTTGGCCGCGTCACGACCGATTTCAATCAGCGGCGCATATCCGAGCGTGCGCAACGCCTCTTGCTGAGCGAGCACCGCGGCCGTCACATCGCGATGGCGTTCAATGAGCGCAGCGAAAAAGCGGCGCTCAAGCGGCCGCACCGCCGCATCGCCAGCGTTCAAAACAACTAAACCGTGATCAGCGAACAACCGGAGCACAATGGCGGCAAAAAAGTCGACAAACGTGCGCGCCTCATCAAGACACGATGACAAAAAGAAGAGCAGCTCATTCGTCACGTCCGTTTCCCCATATGTTTTGACGACGCGCTCGATCCACTCTTTCGCAGCCATCCGGTCCAGCAGCACATCGGCGGCCATCCGTTTTTCGTTCGTTTTGTGTGGGTACGCTGCTTTTTTTACTTCTCCTTCCTCAACGACATAGACATGATCGATTTCCGCGATGTCATGATCTTCGCCGGCGATCCAAAACAGCGGCACGACCGGCACGCCCAATTTTCGTTCCTGCTCTTTGGCAAGCTGGATGATGGTGATGATCTTATAAATCGTATACAGCGGCCCAGTCAACAGCCCGGCTTGCTGCCCGCCGACAATGACGACGCTTCGCTCATTGCGCAGTTTCTCAATGTTTGCCATCGTAGCCACACTCGCCGAGAAGCGCCGGTGATAAGCACGCAAATAGTCGGCAAGCCCTTCTCGGTCATAGGTTCTTCCTTGCAAATAGGCCAACCGCCGACAAAACGCTTCATCGTCCGCCTGGGCATAAGCGAAGCCGCTCTCTGCTGGAAACGCGCCGGTTATGTAATCAGCCGCCAATTTCGTCGCTGCTGGCAACGGAATTTCGCGAACTTCCATGGCTAAAAACTCCCTTTCTTATGTATTCTTTCATGAGTATAGCACGTTTATTGCCAAGAGAAAAAAGGCTTGCTCGGCCACACTAAAGGCTCATCGCAACGCGAATGGCCATTCCGTATACAAGCAGCCCGGCGTAAAGGGAGGCAAAAATGAGAAAACTCGCCCGCCAAAAGACGCGGAACACCGTCCGCAACCGAAAGTCCGCCTTTTTCCGCCAATAGCCAAGCGCGATCGCCGCGTGCAGACCAAACAAAAAGAGAAGAAGAGGAACGAAGTACGATTTCCCAAACAGCACTGTCAGCAAAAAATAGACAGCGGCGATGAAAAAAACAGTCGCAGCGTTGACCGCGGCGTAAAACGCTGCCCGCCTCCGCCTGCCGACCAAGCGTGCTCCGAAGTAGACGAGCAAAAACAGCAGAAGCGGCGCGGTCACAAACGTCGCCAGCGTTGAAGCGAGCCAATCACCCATCCGTCTCTCTCCCTTCCTTCCCTTTCACCGCGCAAAAGACAAAGCGGACGACCGGCAGCATAGCGCCGCGCGCCTCCCCTTGTTTCAACACATAGCCCAAAATGGCGTCAATCTCCGTCCGGCGCCCGTTCGCCAAGTCCATATACATCGACGAATAGTTGTCCGCTGTTTTTTGGCATATGCGGACGACGCGCTCCCACGCCCGATTGGCGTCTTCAAGAGGCAGCACGTTCCGCACCTCATCAAACAGCTGCCTCATCATATCGCGGTACGGAGCCGTTTCTAGCAGCGCTCCGTTTTTCACTTGCAATAGAGCGGTGAGCGGATTGATGACGGCGTTGACGACAAGCTTGTCCACAAGAATGCGCTCCCAATCATCGGCCCATTCGATCGGAAAGCCGCGCTCCCCTTCCCGAAGCTCCCGGGCGTCGCCAAGTGAACCGTAGCGGGAAGCAAGTGTCAGCTTTCCGGCGCCCGTATGCGCCACCGTCCGGTCATCTAACTTCATTGCGCCATGCTCCACGACGCCGACGAGGACATTTTTGTCGGCAAACATCGTCAACTGCTCGAGATGCCCCATGCCGTTTTGCAAAAAAACGAGCGTGCGAACGCGGCGAAACGCGTCGATTTGCGCACAGACGGAAGCGAGATCGTACTGTTTGACGGTCACAAACACGAGCGGCTCGTCCAGCTCCGCTCCAGCAAACGGCTGCGCGCGCACCGCCACGACCGATGTCTCGCCATCTTTTTTTAGCGCCACACCATGCTCGGCAAGCTGCCTTGCTTGGGACGGACGCCTCGTATAGACCGTCACCCCATGGCGCCGCCCAAGATAAGCGGCGAGCAGCAATCCGACTGCTCCGCCGCCGACAATCCCAATGTTCAATCCTTCTCCCCCGCTTTCTTGCAACATGGCGTTAGCCTTATTTTAGCAGAGATCTTCTTCTTCCGTTAAGAAAAAAAGCCGGCGAAAAGCCAGCCTTTACCCTTCGTCGACGCCTTCAGCCACTGCATTCGGAGCCGGTTTCCCGCTGTCTGTCACCATTTTGCGCGCCCGCTCCATAATGGAAAGCAGCGTTTTATACTCCTCCTGGATCGCAGCTAGTTGTTTTTGCAGCGATTCTTTTTCCATTTGCAACTTCGTTACCATTTGCTGCAGCTGCTCCATATCGTTTTTGAGCGCCCGGTTTTCATCGGCCGTCCGTCGAGCGTCGCGCGCCTTTTGCTCCTCAGCTTGCAAAAAGGCCAGCACTTCCGCCCATGACAAATGGCTTTTGACTGCCGCTTCCACCTTCTCCTGCCCCTCGCTTTCCTTTGTTGATGGGGTTTCTTTTTTTCGCATCTTCCGTTCTTGCTTGGCTTGCTCGATCTCCTCCTTGTACTGCTTGCGAACGCACGAATTCCAGCGAAATCCGCACGCTGCCGCCGTCCGCGACAAGCGCCGCCCGACTTCGGCAAACGCCTCCAGCTGGGTGCCGCCTTCGCGAATATACTGAAGCACAACATTCGCCAACAACTCATCCTCTTCTTTCGTCCATGCATCTTGACGTACTCCCGTCATCCCCTTCCCCCCTTATCGCCGCTTTGTCATTATATGTATGCGGCTAGTAGAAACGGTAGAAGGAAAAAATTACTTCTTACACAAAAAAGGACGCAATGCCTGTTCATGTTCAGCCGACCCCCACAGCTCGGCGCAACGGGCGATCTCGGCGAAAAACCGCTCTCGAAACCAAGCTGTTCGCCATTTTTCGCCGGCTGCGGCCTTATATGCCTGCAAGACGGAAAGCGACCGCTCCGCATAAGGCGCCAGCCGTTCACGCCATTGTTCGCGCCAATGTTCGGCTGGCAGGATGGCGTCAACCCAACCGCACGCTTCCATCGCCTCCGCCGTCATCGGCTCGGCGCGCAGCAATAAGTCAAGCGCCCGCCCGTACGGAAGTTTGGCAAACAGCATCGACGCTCCTCCCCAGCCGGTTGTAATGCCAAGCCGGCCTTGCACAAATCCGATCCGGCTTCCTTCTTTGGCAAAGCGAAAATCGCAAGCGGTCGCCAGCTCGCAGCCGCCCCCCATCGCTGTTCCGTTGACAAGGGCGGCCGTCAGCTTCGGAAACGTCAGCAGCCTGTACAGCAGCTCTCCCATGCGCATGAGCATCTGTCTTGCCTCCGTGCCGCGCAAATGCCCAAACTCGCTCAAATCGCCGCCGGAGCAAAACGCCTCGCTGCCGGCGCCGGTAATGGCGAACACTTTCACCTGTGGATCAGCCGCCGCCTGTTCCATCGCCTCCTCAAGCGCCCCCATCACGGCAAAATTGATCGCATTCCGTTTCTCTGGACGGCAAATCGTAAACAGTGCAATGCCGTCATGATGCTCCAACATTGCTTCCATCAGCACGTCTCTCCTTTCTTCATCACATCAATGAATTGGGCGCGTTCTCTTCAATTTCCTGCCTCACGACGAAAAAAACTGCCGCCTAGACGAACAGCGTTGATTTTTTGCAGACAATCAAAAAGGCTGTCCTCTTTTCGGACAGCCTGTCGTTCGATGTCGGCCATTATTTGTTGACGACATCTCTTCCTTTGTATGTTCCGCATGCTTTGCAGACGCGGTGCGCCAATTTCCATTCGCCGCAGTTCGGGCATTGCACCATGCCTGGCACTTGCAGTTTAAAGTGCGTGCGGCGCAGCCGTTTTCTCGTTTTCGATGTTCTTCTAAAAGGTACTGCCATCATTCCCACCTCCTTGTCGGGCGCATTTTGGCATATCCATGCCGGCGAATCAGTCAACCTCGAGGCCGCCGTCCGCCGGCACACAAGGCGGCTGCCGGACGGTGCGCAATATTCGGCGCCATCGGCCGGCAACGCCGACTCACGATCATTCCTCTCGTTTTTCCTCGAAAAACTTGGCCAGCCCTGCAAGGCGAGGATCTACTTTCTTTTCCCGCTCTTGCATCGCTTTCTCCCATTCTTCTTCCGACAGAACGTCCCATCCTTCCCCATGTTGCGGCGCTCCGCCGGCAACCGGTCCTTCGGCGATCAGCTGCAACGGGATTTCAA
The DNA here is from genome assembly GCF_000691465.1 of Geobacillus sp. CAMR5420. Taxonomy (NCBI): domain Bacteria; kingdom Bacillati; phylum Bacillota; class Bacilli; order Caryophanales; family Anoxybacillaceae; genus Geobacillus; species Geobacillus sp. CAMR5420. Next base: position 19,481 of record NZ_JHUS01000029.1, on the reverse strand, counting down.
GCAAAATCAACTCGCGGATGATGGGATTCAAATCAATCGTGTCCCCCGCCACCATATGGGTGTCCTCATCGGTCTTCACGATGCCGCTGCCATCCGCAAAAAACGTCTCCGTCGTCTGAATGGAAAACGGATACGTCACATCGACAAGCGTCCGCGAACAAGGCAACACCATCGTTCCGGACAACGTCAAATGAAACGTGAATTTTGTCGACCCGACATCCGCTTTTCCTCGGACGTGCACCGGCGAAATATCGCGGATCAACGTGTCAATTTGTTTTAAATCGGACACATCGACCGTCTCATCAATCGCCATTTCCTTATGTTGAAAACGGCGAAGCTGTTGGACCGTCCATTTCATATCATCACCTCAAGGCAACGAATAAAATTATACGTTTCGTTTCTAGTTTTGTCAATGTTTTTTCTTTACAACCACTCATTCCTTGGGAAAAGAACGGCATACTCCCATCATTTCCAAATGCCATTTTGAACATGCACGGTCGGCGCGCGGACATCGGAAAACGGTCGACCGCTTCGTTTCTTTTGCTGTCCTCACCGCATGTTGCCGTTGATCTTCGCCGCTTTCTATTCCATACTAAGTTCAGATAGAATAGACAGCCATTTCGTTGCGGCCAAGCCGCGCGAATCGCCATGAAAGGAGCGAAAAAAGGTGAAAGCCGTCGGCGTGATCGTGGAATACAACCCGTTTCACAACGGTCATTTCCACCATTTGAACGAAACGAGACAAAAGACAGATGCGGACTGTTTGATCGCCGTCATGAGCGGAAACTTCTTGCAGCGCGGTGAGCCGGCCATCGTCTCCAAATGGGCGCGGGCAAAAATGGCGCTCGCCGCCGGCGTAGATGTGGTCATCGAGCTGCCGTACGCCTTCGCTGTGCAAGCGGCTGAACAGTTCGCACATGGGGCGGTGCAGCTGCTTGCGGCGATCGGCTGCCAAGAGCTTTGCTTTGGCAGCGAATCGGGGGAAATTTCCGCTTTTTTATCCGCGGCCAAAACATGGCTTGAACAGAAGGAAACGTTCGATTCCCTCATCCGCACCGGGCTGGCGCGCGGACAAAGCTTTCCGAAAGCCGCCGCTGAAGCGTGGCAAAAGTTCGGCGCCGCTCCGCTTGATTTGTCCAAGCCAAACAACGTGCTTGGTTTTGCGTATGTGAAAGCCATTTGGCAAAACAAGCTGGCGATGATGCCACGCACGATTCCGCGGCTGGCCGCCGGCTATCATGACGAATCATTTTCCCACCCGTCGATTGCGAGCGCCACCAGCCTGCGGAAAACATTGCGACAAACCGGTCGTCTCGAGTCGATCGCGGCGTACGTTCCGCCCGCTGCGCTCGAACAACTCCGCCAATATCGGGAGACATACGGGCGCTTTCACGATTGGGAAGTGTATTTTCCGCTCCTAAAATATCGGCTGTTGACCGCCACAGAGGCCGACTTGCGCCGCATCGCCGGCGTGGAGGAAGGGATCGAACACCGGCTGAAGCAACACATCGCCCACGCCGAAACGTTTGCCGCCTTCATTGCCGCCGTCAAAACGAAGCGATACACCTGGACAAGGCTGCAACGCCTATGTGCGCATGTGTTGACGAATTTCACAAAGGAGGAGCAAGCCAAAGCGGCCAACCCGACCTATATCCGGCTGCTCGGCATGAGTGAAGCCGGCCGCCGCTACTTAAAGCAGGTGAAAAAAAGCGCTGCGCTCCCGCTCGTCGCCAGAGCATCCAAACTCAACGGCGACTCTCTTTATGAGCAAGAAAAAAGAGCGGCAGCTGTGTACGCCGCCGCTTTTCCGGAGCCGCTCTACAGCGCCGCGCTGAAAGAAGAATACGCCACGGCGCCGATTTACGTTTCCGGCATCGAACGCAAATAACGAACTGCCTCGTCGAACGTATCGACCGGGACGATTTTCATATGCGTCCCGATTTTTTTCGCCGTCCGCACCGCCTCGCGATAGTTCGACGTCGGCGCACCATGTTCGTTCGGGGCGAAAAACACCTCGGCTCCTTCGCGGTCAGCGGCCACGACTTTTTGCGAAACACCGCCGATCGGCCCGACGTTTCCGTCAAGATCAATCGTTCCGGTGCCAGCGATTTTATGACCTTTTGTAATATCTTCATCGACAAGTTGGTTGTAAATTTCAAGTGAAAACATGAGCCCAGCCGACGGTCCGCCGATTTGTTCCGACTCCACGTCAACCGGCGGGTCGGTGCGGACGTCATAATCGGTCATGAGTGTCACCCCAAGGCCGACTTGGTTCGGGTGCTGTCGAAACGGCTTCAGCTCGAGCTCTGTTTCCTGCCGCTTCCGGCCGCGAATGAATGCGACGCGGACGCGATCACCCGCTTGTTTTCCGAGAATGTAGTTGACCATCTGCTCCGATGTGCCGAGCGGCTTTCCGTCGATCGCGACGATGCGATCGCCGGTCTCTAGACGGCCGGCGGCCGGCATATCAGGGAGGACGCTCATGACATAAACGCCATGAGGTTCATACGACACCGGCTTTCCGGCGTGGCGATAAGCGACGACGATCGCCGCTTCCTTCGACTGTTCCATGAGCTCAAGCTGGCGCATCGTATATTCCTTGTCGCTCTCCCCTTCCTGCTTGATTTCCTCGACCGGATGAAGCTCATAAAAAGGGCGGATATGGGCAAACAAATACGCTATCACATTCGCCCGCCCCATCCGCACCGTCGTAAGCATAAACGTTCCCTTATCGCGGTCGCCGTTTTCCACGTGAACGAGCGGCTTTAAACTTTGCGCGCTTCCCGGCATCGTCACATAATACGGCAGCTTCATAAAAATAAGCAGAAAGGTGAGGGCGGCGCCAAAGAAAAACAGGGCAATATACGTCCGTTTTTTCATTCGTGTGATGGCTCCTTCCACTGTTCGATCGCTTGACGGATCGCTCCCACTTGCTTCCGCGCCTCCTCTTCCCCGCGAGCGATGATTTCCTCAATATCCTTGAACGCCCGCGAGCTATACTGTTCGACTCGCGGCCGGATCATAACGTCTGAGGCGAGCTGACGGTGAGCTACCAGTTCCGCTTGCAAAATATCGAGACTCTGCCAAATGACATCGGCGATCGACGCAATTTCCGCCTTTGTGTTGAGCGGAGAGACATCGACGGCGATGACAATATCCGCTCCCATCGCTCGGACGACCGACACTGGCACCCGGTCAACGACGCCGCCGTCGACAAGCAGTCTGCCATTCACCTCCGCCGGCACAAAAATGCCAGGAATCGAGATGCTCGCCCGCACCGCCTGGGCTGCTTCCCCTTGCCGAAACACGACTTTCTCCCCTGTCTGCAAATCAGCGGCGACAACAGCCACAGGCGGGGACATCTCCTCGATTCGTTTCCCTTTCGTCAACAAGCGAATAAACTGCGTGATGCGCTCGCCAGCGATCAGTCCCATTTTCGGCACCGTCCAGTCAAGAAAATCGTTGCGTCGAAACGATTGAGCCAACCGATAGAGACGATGGAGGCCATGGCCGCTTGCGTAAAGGACGGCGACGAGCGCGCCGATGCTGCTGCCGGCCAAATAGGAAATCGGAATATGCTCCTCCTCGAGCACTTTCAATACCCCAAGATGGGCGAACCCGCGCGCTCCTCCCGACCCGAGCGCCAATCCGACTTTTGGCGGCACGCCTCCTCCCCCCTTTGTCGCAGCGCTATCCGCTTTCATCTTATGGTCTAAAACGCCCCCCTATGCTCGTATATTAGGTTATATGAGGTTGTACTACAAGAAACCGCACGGCAAAAAAAAGGGGGGGGGAAAAGTGAAACAAAATTGGGGGGCGAAATGGAAAACCGTATTGCTCGCTTCCGCCGCCACCTTGTTTGCGTTTTCGCTCATTTGCTATCCAAAACAGTCGCTTGAAGCGTCCATTCGCGGTTTAAATATGTGGTGGGAGGTCGTCTTTCCATCGCTTTTGCCGTTTTTTATCGTCTCGGAGCTGCTCATCAGCTTCGGCGTCGTCAGCTTCCTTGGCGTCTTGCTCGAGCCGCTCATGCGCCCGTTGTTTCGCGTCCCGGGCGTCGGCGGATTCGCCTGGGCCATGGGAATGGCGTCCGGCTACCCGTCTGGAGCCAAGCTGACCGCCCGCCTGTACCAGGAAAAACAGCTGACGACGATTGAAGCCGAACGGCTCTCGTCGTTCACCAATTCATCCAACCCACTTTTTATTTTTGGAGCTGTATCAGCGGGATTTTTCAACAACCCGCAACTCGGCCTTGTGCTGGCCGTTTCCCACTATTTAGGAAACATTAGCGTTGGGCTGATCATGCGCTTTCACGGCATCCGAAAAGAACGGAGGCAATCGAAGCGGCAGCCACGCTCATTTTCGCTCCCGTATGCGCTGCGCACACTGCACCGCACGCGACTGAAAAACGAACAGCCGCTTGGCAAACTTCTTGGCGACGCCGTGCGCTCTTCTGTCCAAACACTGTTAATGATCGGCGGTTTTATTATTCTCTTTTCGGTTATGAATAAACTTCTGTATATGATGCATTTGACCGAACAGCTTGCCCCATTGCTGCGCCATCTGCTCCGCCTTGCCCAGCTGCCGGAGCAGCTTGACATCCCAGTGTTTTCCGGCTTGTTTGAAATTACACTCGGCAGCCAAATGATCAGTCAGACCGATGAGGCGATGCTGATGGAAAAAGCAGTGGCCACAAGCTTCGTCCTCGCTTTTGGCGGTTTTTCCGTCCAAGCGCAAGTCGCCAGCATTCTCGCCGAAGCGAACATCCGCTTTCAGCCGTTTTTCATCGCGCGCTTGCTGCACGGAGTGTTTGCCGCTTCCTTTACATACTTGCTTTGGAAACCGTTGTACATCAAAACAGCCGGCGGAATGCCGACCCACATCCCAGCGTTTCTTCACGCCGCAAAAGACAGCGCTTGGAATGAAGGCTGGCGGTTGCTGCAGCAATACGGGCCGCTCCTGACACTGTTGTTCCTTTGCCTTTATATATGGCTCGTCATCAAGGCGGTCAGTAAATCGCGCGGGCGCTCATAAGACGCTTGAGCGCCCAGCTTTTTGGCAGCAAAAAGCCATCGGGGCGGTTCGCGTCGTCTCAGCCGTGAGCCGCCCTTGACGGCAAAACCGGGCCGGCGCCGACTGCAATGTTCGCTTAAGCGGCTTTCATAAGGAAGCGTCAATCAGCGGCCGTGGACGCAAATTTCCGCTTCAGCGCCTGCTCAACAACCGGGGGCACGAGCTCGGAAATATCGCCGTTGTATTTCGCCACTTCTTTGACGATGCTCGAGCTTAAAAACGCATACTGGCTGTTCGTCATCATAAAAAACGTTTCAATGTTTTCATCAAGAACGCGGTTCATCGACGTAATTTGCATTTCGTATTCGAAATCGGACACAGCGCGCAAGCCGCGCAAAATGGCATTCGCTTTTTTGCTGCGGGCGTAATCAACAAGCAGGCCGTGAAACGCTTCGACATGGACGTTCGGAAGCGTCCGCGTCACCTCACGAAGCAGCTCGATCCGCTCCTCGACAGTAAACAGCGGCTTTTTCGACGAGTTGTTCAACACCGCCACATACACTTGATCAAACACTTTCGCCCCTCGTTTAATAATATCCAAATGCCCGTACGTCACAGGGTCAAAGCTCCCGGGGCAAACCGCAATGCTCGCCATCGCTTCCATCCCCTTCCCATCTATAAATCGTCACACCGGTGATACCGTATGTTTCCCGCTTCCATCGTGTCAGGCCGCCGACCTCCTCCGGCAGCTCCGCCTCCGCCGAGTGTTCAGCGACGACGACGCCGTGCGGTTCCAGCAACTGACGCCCGGCGATCGACGACAGCAACGTCGGCCACTGTTTCTCTTTGTACGGCGGATCAAGGAAAATAACCGCAAAGCGGAGGCCGCGCTTCGCTACCGCCTTCAGCGCCCGCTCGGCGTCGTTGCAGTAAATTTCCGCCCGCTTCTCAAGCCCGCAGGCCGCCACGTTTTTTCGGACCGTCTGCACCGCTTTCCTGTCTTGATCGACGAAAATGACGCGCTCGATTCCTCGGCTGAGCGCCTCGATGCCCAAGCCGCCGCTGCCAGCAAACAAATCAAGACCGTTGCCGCCTGAGAAATATGGCCCGATCATATTAAATATCGCTTCTTTGACTTTATCGGTCGTCGGCCGCGTCGACATCCCTGGAACCGCTTGCAGACGCCGTCCTTTGCATGTCCCGGAAATGACTCTCATCGCCTTCACCCAATTCACCGTTTCAAGGTGGCCTTGTCATCCATTTGATTCGTTGTTTTCATGGTAATCTTACCATAAAGTTGATGATCGTCAAACTACGGAATTTTTTCGCCATTCATGTATAGAAATCGGCAAACGGTCCATAATGAGTAATGGCAACACGCTTGACGCGTTGTTGCCAGTGACGGAGAAGACTTACGTTTCCCCATAAGTTCTTCCTCCGGTTTCTCCTCTCCCTTTTCTTTATTCTTTCCGATCCTTGTTCCGCCCTGCGCGGAGGCAAGGAACTGGAAAGGGCCTTGCGGATTCATTTCCGCAAGGTTTTTTTTTGATTGCAATTCGCGAAGATGGCCGGTAAAGTTAAGGGTGGACGATGCTTGCAAGGGGGAACGATTCATGATCCAACGATTTATCGAACTTGGCGAAGGATATTCCGATATATATGAGCTGATTGCATTGGCGAAGGCCAACCGCCATCGTTTGTCCGGATTCTTTGTCTTTCATACGGTGAAAAAAGGCCAGGCGGTCGTCTCCTTGGCCGTTGTCCTTCATCCGACGGATCCCGGCGATTTCCAACCACTTTACATTTGCCGTGAAGGCATTCCCGATCCGTCCGTCAAGCCAAACAAACGGTACGAACTATTTATGGAAACCGCAAAGGAACTGGGCATGGACGTCATTCACCTTGATGTTAAGCCATCGACGATGTTCGCTGAACCCGATTTATATTACCAACATTTGATCGGCATTATGCGGATGAATCGCTTCATCCCGCCGCTGCAGTAAACAAAGAAACAGCGGGTCGAAAAGCCGGTGCCGGCTTTTTTTCGACCCGCTGTTTTCCTTCATCCAAGCGGATACGGGGAGTCTTTTTCCTTCTCCCCTTTCGATTCAAATTCCAGTTTTAAAAATGGGCGGTACGACGGCTCGACCCGCTTGACGAACGGAAGCGAGGCGAGCTTTTTCATTACATGGTCGACTTGCTCCATATCACAATACAGAACAGCATACTTCAGCCGTTTGGAAATGTAATGAATGTTGCCGAACTTGCGCAACTGTTTCCCATATTTCAGCGAATGAAGCCAAACGATAATCCCTTGCCGTTTTGGAAACATAGTCCCTTCCCCTTTTTTATGTGCGGCAGCCGCAGCTTCCGCCCGCCCCGCAGCCACCGGAACAGCCCGCCGACAAAAAGTACGGATTTCCGGTCGGCACTTTCACATGTTCGGACACCGCTTTGCCGATCAGCACGCTGATCTCATCAAGCAACTCTTGCATCGCCTTCTCCGCCTCCTTAAAGGCGGCGACCGTCTCATGCAAATCGAGCTCCCGCTTCGCTTCGCGCACTTCTTTCATCACGTCGCGGTAATCAGGATGGTATTTTCCGAAGCGCTGCACTTCTTCGTAGCGCTCCTTCAGCTTGACAAAGCGAGCGATCAGCTGCTGGGCGCGGCGGTCTTGCTTCAGCCGCCAAAAGGCGCGGCGGTATTCGTCCGCCACGTCCGACTCGACAATCATTTTGGCCAACGCTTCTGCTTTATCTAAAATCTCGATGCGCTCGAGAGTCGCAATCTTCACCAAATGGCACCTCCATTATCCATCATACCATGAACGAAAAGAAAATGAAAAGGAAAGAGATAGCAAAGAAGCAAACAAAAAAGGCGATCCAGACTGTGCCGAATCGCCTCTGTTCGCCTTTTAAACGATCGTCGTCATCTCTATCGGATGGCGACGTCAAATTCGTGCGTCATGCCGGTTGCTTTCCCATCATTGTAGACGAGCTCAAGACGGATGGTATGTTTCCCGCTCGGCAAACCGCGCACGATAAAGGCGGCCGTGTATACTTCCGTCATTTTTTGCCCGTTGACATAGACATTAATGTGTCCGCCGCCGCTCCCTTTGCGGAACGGAAAGTGGACGGCAACACATTCAATGAATACGTCGCTTCCTTTCACTTCATGCTTCACCTGAAGCGAACCGCCCACTGCTTCGGCGTGAGCGGAGGACGACGGCGCCGGCTCAAAGAAGGCATACGCCGCAAGCAATATGACAGCCGCAAACCATGCAAACCACTTTGGCAAAGACATCACTCCCTTTCGAAACTAGTCTTTGCCATTGGCCGCCCGATTAGTCGCGCATGGCTTTAAACATTTGCCACATAAGCGACGCCATTTGCAACGATTGGGAGATTCTTTCCACTTTGTCAGGGATCGTCAGCTCATAGTGGCGCAAGGCGGCCAATTGGAACGTCGACAGTTCATGCGGACGGCGGGCAAGGAGCCGGTACCAGCGCGGCTGTTCGCGCAAAAACGCGCGCAACATCGGTGTTCCTTGTACATATTGCCATACATCTTTCCTCATCGCCACCACCCTTTAATCTTTGCGGAACGAAAACGGATGCGCTTCTTTGTTTCTTTGTTCTTGACCGGCCCCTTGAAATTCGGAAAGAATGCTTTGGATCGCCGCGATCGCCTGCTGGACGTTCGCCAAATGTTTTTGCACATCGGCTGCATCGATCTGTCCAAGCATAGACGCGAGCTTATCGAGCCATTTGTTCGTTCCTTTTTCCTCCTCTTTTGCCGCACCGTTTGTTTCCCGATACGGCTCCCATATGTCATCGTCTTCCCCGAACAAATACCAATCCTCATACACTTGTTTCCACGTCTTTTTGCCACTGCGCACCTCTTGGATGATTTTTGGATGTTTTTTCACAAACTGTTTAAACTGTTCAACGGAAGGATGCAGAGGCTTGACCATGGCGGTTCTCATCCCTTTCGTCCACTCATGCCTATCTGCCATATCATATCGCATCCAACAAAGAGAGGTGCGCCCAATTTTTAGAGCGGCGTAAAGAAGTTTTGCGTATAGTAATCGGCGTAGACGCCAACGCCCAAGCGGGTGAACTCTTCGTTCAACATAATTTTCCGATGGTTTTGGCTGTTCAGCCATCCGATGGTCGCCTCAACGCCATCGACTTGATGGGCGGCGATATTTTCCCCGGCAAGCTGGAACGGAATGTGAAGCGCGCCAAGCCGCCTCGATAAATCGCCATACTGCGGCGACTCGTGGGAGAAAAACTGGTGATCATGCATATCTCGGCTATGTTTTTCCGCAGCGGCAGCGGCCTTGTCATCCCACATGAGAGAGGAAAGCCCATGGCGACGGCGGATCAAATTCGTCCAGTCAAAAATTTGCTTCGCGTTGGCCGCATCAACAGCCTGTCGCTTTTCTTCCGACAGCGGCGCGGCCGCCGGCAGGCTGCCGCGGTAAACGAGCTCGTACGGCCGCAACTTGACGAACGTTTCTGCATCCATCAGGCGGATCGCCGCCACCTCGCCGGTAAAGCGGTCAACATACAGCTGAGCGTAGACGCTGCCAACTTTGACAACCGGCCTTGATGAGTAATCTTGTTCAGACAGCTCAAACCGGTATGTCCCGTTGCCTAGCTTAATCTCAATGTTCGATAGCACCGGCATCGTTTGAAAAATCGTCTGCAACCGCTGGCCGACCGCAAACGGTTCAACGTTCACCTTCTCTCCGCCGACAAGGGCGGTGACGACGCGACCGCGCAAGATGCCAATCTGCACGTACGACTCGGGTCGACGGCTGTACACCCACCAGTCATATCCGTAAGCTGACGGGTCGATTCGGTCTGGGGCGCCAAACAGTTTTTTCGCCTCTTGCGCCGATTGCCCGATCAACGCAACGATGCCGGCCGTCGCCTTCGGCTCTTTCAACATGTATCGATTCGTCTCTGGCTGCTCCGGGGGGCTCGGGGGCGGCGGACTCGGCACAAAATAATACAATCCAATCAAGAAAAACAAAAAAAGGAAAAACCATTTCACACGGCAACTCCCGCTTTCTGCGCAATCTCCTTATTGCCATTATAGCCGTTTTTTAGAGGCAAAAAAAAGAGGACACCCAAAAAGAGCGCTCCTCCTCGAAAGAAGCCGTGTCCGTTGCATTTGTCAATGGATGGCGTCTTGTTCGGAAATCTCGCTTAACGCACGACCCGCGCGTTCATCAGAATAGCGGTTCGTCGCCAAATCGCCGAGCGAGATGATGCCGACCAAACGCCCGTTTTCTACGACCGGGAGGCGGCGAATTTGGTGACGTGCCATCATATCTGCTGCCTTTTGCACCGAATCGTCCGGAGAAAGCGTGACGAGATCGCGGCTCATCACTTCCGTCACCGCAGTCGAACCAGGACGTTTTTCAGCCATGCCGCGCACGACAATATCGCGGTCGGTAATCATTCCGACAAGGCGGCCGTCATCGACAATCGGAATCGCCCCAACGTTGAAATCGCGCATTTTTACCGCCGCTTCGTAGAGATTGTCAAGGGGGGTGCAATATTGCACATCCGTTGACATGACGTCCCGTACCGTTTGCATTCTTCGTCTCTCCTTTCTACCCGTATTGTGCGCCGGATCACACAAAAAAATGCGAGCGAAACGGAAACAACGGCAAACAATTCGTTGAAAAGCAAACCGTTTTCGTACTATTATAAATGAGGGGATGATTTCCTGTTTGGCGCTTTTACATACTGTGTTGTTAGGAGGAAGAAGGATGAAGTTTGAAAATACCGGACTGGAAAATCAGACGGTCGAACTATCCCGCCTTGATGACATTATGGAGCGCCTCGGCTTTGTACGCGCGGCGCAATGGGATTATGAACGGGTCACATACGACCGGAAATACGTCGTGAAAGAAGGCACCTACTATTTGCGCGTTCAAGGATACGCCATTGAGGGAAACGTCGATTCGCGCTATGCACTCATTAAGCTGCTCACGCCGATTTTAGGGAAACATTACTATCCACACGGCGTCGAATACGGCGATGATGAGCATTTTCCGTCCTCTCTTGTCAGCCAATGCCAAAACGTGTTGGCGCAGGTCAAAAGCGAGCTTGAAAAAATCAAAGAATAATCAAAAAACGCATGAGAGCGCGGTTCTCATGCGTTTTTTTCCGGCATGACAAGCCGTTTGACAACAATGTCGACCGCCTCGGCGACATATGGCGTCATCGCGGCGATCTCCTCGGCAATATGCTGTTGCAGCTGGCGGCAAACTTCCATCACCGGCGCCCCATATCGAATGGACATCTTTACCGTGACGCGGCACCGCCCGCCTTGAGCAACGGTGATGAACACCTCACAATCGTCAAGGGCGACCTCCGTCTGGCCGCGCACACACATCATGACAATTGTCAATAGCGTCGCCTCTACGGCGCTCCGTTTCCGATAGCGAAACGTGTTCACCGCCTTCCCCCCCGCTGCACAAAATCACGTCTATATAGGCGTGTTGTATTCTATGCTATGCAACCGCCGCTGCCCTTGCTCCTTGCCCGCCGGTTAAAAACCGAGCACCGCCTTGATGAGCGACGTCGTTTGGCCCCCTGGATAGAGGACATAAAGCAGCCAATAGACGACGACCCCGGTTGAGGCGCTGCCAAACCAAATGATGCTGGTGATCGGCCCAAGCCGGCGATGGCGGGAGTGGCTGTCTTTCAGCCCCGTCCAGATCGTCACAAGGCCAAATACGGCGCCCACTGTCGCCAACATGATATGGAAAATAAGAAACACCGTATAATAGACTTTGACATTCTCCGGCCCGCCAAAGCTCGTATTGCCGATAAACAACGTCCGCGACATGTAAATGGTGAAAAACAGCAAAGCAAACACCGCTGCCGTCAGCATCACCTTTTTATGCGCTTCGATCCGCCTGCGGCTGATCAAATACCACCCATAAGCAACAAGCAAAGCGCTGATCACGATGCAGCTCGTGCTGATTGTCGGTAAAACGGCCATCGCTTCTCTCCCTTTCTTCTTTGTTCATCGTTGGCGGCCAACCGCGCTTTACAGTTTGGTCGGCCGCGGCTCCATATCCATGCTTGGCTCTTTCTCCCGCTCCTTCCGATACCATTCGGTGAAGATGAAGAACAGCATCGTCCCGTACACGATTTCCTGGATGATTTTCATCAACACTCCGCCGAGCTGCTGATCATGGAGCGGCGACATCGATAAAAACATTTGCGGCCCGGTCAAATCAAGCGAAGCCAGCGTCCCTTGAGGAACGCATAGAGCCAGCGCGGCCATCCATGCTTTCGGGTCAGTATACGTCGCATAAAGCGGCGTATCGGTAAAAATGATGAGCGCGCAAGCCGGGGTCAACAGCATGCCGTCAGCGAAAATGTAACCCATTTTTTTTAGGCCGGACAACGTTTGCCAATCGGGCAGCTTGTTGACAAGCGGCCACCACATGCAAAACGCGGCAACGAAAATGACCGAGGTAACAAACGCATGCAGCCACATATTCATTTTCACAGCGTCAAAAATGAATGGAACGTGATAAAGCGAAAACAAGCCGTTAAACAGCAGCAACGCCACAATTGGCTTTGTCAACAGCCGAAACACGCGGCGCACTGCTGCGAAACGGAACGCTCGCTCATAAAGCGGCGCCGGAATGCCTAAAATAAAACATTGCGGCACGATCAAATACAGCACTGCCATTTGCACCATATGGGCGGTGAACGTCAAATGGCCCATCAAATCCAACGGAGACCCTTTGCATATATAAAGAAGCGCAATCCCGGTCAAAAAATACGCTTTCTGCTTCTCCGAAACGGCATCACCGAGGCCGAAACGCTGCCGCCATGGCCCGGTGATCCCCATGTACAGCAACGCAACCGCCGCTAACATAAGCAAAAAAAACGGACTCCAAAGGGCAACGGGGCCAAACATTTGCAGCGATTGAAACATACGAATCCCCTCCTGATTTGTCCTTTCCCATTATACTATACGACGCCGCGCCAAGGCTATTGAAAAAGGGGAAACCGGTGCAAAAACCGATTCCCCCTTTTCTTACCACCAAACGACTGTTGTAAACGCCCAAACAAGTAGAAGCATAACCGCCACACCGCCGTAAATAAACATCGCCGGGAATTCGTGGCCTTTATGGCTCATGTGCATGAAATAATACAGCTGAAATGCGACCTGCACGGCGGCTAAAAGCAAAATAAACGGAACGACAAACCAATGGGAAAACTCTTCGTAACCAACGGCGGCGAAGGCAATGAGCGTCAACAAAATCATCAAAACGAATGCAATCATTTGATGGCGCATTTCTTCCGCATTTTTCCGGCGGCGATACGCTAAGTCGATGCGCTCATTTCCTGAATTCGTTTGGTTCGCCATACGTTCACCCCACCATTCCCATCAAGTATACAACGGTAAAAATGAACACCCAGACAACATCGATGAAGTGCCAATAAAGGCTCGCGACGTAAAACTTCGGGGCGTTGTATAAATTCAACCCACGCTTAGCGTTGCGAATCATGAGCGTCAAAATCCAAAGCAACCCGAACGCGACGTGGCTTCCGTGCGTGCCAACGAGCGTGTAGAACGCTGAAGCGAAAGCGCTGGTCGTAAACTTATGGCCTTCATGCACATATTCATTGAACTCGTAAATTTCCAAGCCCAAAAAGCCGGCGCCAAGCAAAACGGTAATGCCAAACCAGAGCTGCATCTTTTTAAAGTCAAAGTTTTTCATATGATAAATGGCATACACGCTCGTCAAGCTGCTGGTTAGCAGCAGCATCGTCGCCATGAACACGACCGGCATTTGGAACAGTTCTTCCGCCGAAGGGCCGCCGTTCGTTTTATCTTTGAGCGCCAAATAGGTGGCGAAGAGAGAGGCGAACAGCACCGTCTCTCCGCCTAAAAAGAGCCAGAAGCCAAGAAACTTATTTTTCCCCTCAAGGGTGGCGCGTTCCGGCGCGGCCGGAAACGTCTCGGCCGTCAATTTTTCCTCTGCATGCATCAGGCGTTCGCCCCCTTCTTCTCAAGTTCAAGCACTTCTTCTTTATGGATGTGGAAGCCGTGATCATCGATCACCGAGCGCAAGAACATCGAACCGAGCGTAATGAGCAGGCCGAGAATGCCGACCGGCAAGCCCCATCCAGCATCGTTATGATACGTAAAGCCGAAGGCGGCGACAAACAGACCGAACGCAATGACAAACGGCAGGAACGACGAATTCGGCATATGGATGTCGCCAAGCGGTTCGGCTGGCGTCAATTCGTTTTTGCCTTCCATTTTTTCGAGCCAGAAAGCGTCCAGCCCGCGGACGAGCGGCAGTTGGGCAAAATTGTACACCGGCGGCGGCGAAGCGATCGCCCATTCGAGCGTGCGGCCGTCGCCCCACGCATCGCCCGCCACTTTTTCTCCTTTTGCGGTTGTAATCACGATGTTAATGAGCAAAATGACCGTGGCGGCCGCCATAAAGAACGCGCCGATCGTACTGATCAAGTTGCCAGTCTCCCATCCTTGATGCGGCAAATACGTAAACACGCGCCGCGGCATCCCTGTCAAACCAAGGAAGTGCTGAATAAAGAACGTTAAATGGAACCCGATAAAGAACAGCCAGAACGTAATTTTGCCGAGCGTTTCATTCAGCATGCGGCCAAACATTTTCGGCCACCAATAATGCGTGCCCGCGAGCAAAGCGAACACAACCCCGCCGACGATGACGTAATGGAAGTGCGCAACGACGAAATAGCTGTCATGGTATTGATAGTCCGCCGCCGCCGACGCCAACATGACCCCGGTCACCCCGCCCATGACGAACGACGGAATGAAGGCGACCGCATAATACATCGGCGTCGTAAACTTGATGCTTCCGCCCCACATGGTAAACAACCAGTTGAAAATTTTGACTCCTGTCGGAACGGCGATCGTCATCGTCGCGACGGCAAAGATGGCGTTCGCAATCGGCCCCATCCCGACCGTGAACATATGGTGCGCCCATACCATGAACCCTAAGAAAGCAATAAGCACCGTCGCAAACACCATTGACGAATAACCGAATAGGCGTTTGCGCGAGAACGTCGCGAAAATTTCCGAGAAAATGCCGAACGCCGGCAAGACAAGGATGTATACTTCCGGATGGCCGAACACCCAGAACAAGTGCTCCCAGATGATCGTATTGCCGCCGGCAGCGGGGTTAAAGAAGTTGCCGCCAAACAATCGATCCATCATCATGAAAATCAAGCCGACCGTAAGCGGCGGAAACGCAAACAAGATGAGCGCCGACGTCACAAACGTCGCCCATGTGAACATCGGCATGCGCATAAACGTCATGCCCGGAGCGCGCATGTTGATGATCGTCACAAGAAAGTTAATGGCACCCATGATCGTTCCGAAGCCGGAAATTTGCAGCCCGAGCGTATAAAAGTCGATGCCATGATGCGCTTTTGAGTCAAGCGACAGCGACGCATACGACGTCCAACCAGCGTCCGGTGCGCCGCCTAAAAACCATGAACAGTTCAAAAACAAACCACCGAAGAAAAACATCCAGAATCCAAGAGCGTTCAAAAACGGGAACGCGACGTCGCGCGCGCCGATCTGCAGCGGCACGACTGCGTTCATAAAGGCGAAAACAAGCGGCATCGCAGCCAAGAAAATCATCGTCGTCCCATGCATCGTCAACACTTCGTTATACAACCCGCCGACAAGGAAATCGTTGTTCGGCTTGGCGAGCTGAATGCGGATGAACAACGCCTCGAGACCGCCGAGCAGGAAGAAAAACCCGCCGGCAATCAAGTACAGATGGGCGATTTTTTTATGGTCGACCGTTGTCAAATAATCCCACAAAACGGCGCCAACACCCTTTTTGCGCGCGATTGTACTCACGGTGAAACCTCCTTCTCATGCTTTATTCCACTTTTAAGCTCATCAAATATTTCGTCAATGCATCAATTTGCTCTTCCGTCAAGTGGCCATATGTACCCGCCATTTTATTTCCAGGCTTCACGCTGTTCGGGTCTCTCAGCCATTTTTTCAGATTTTCTTCGTTATGCTCCAAAATACCGGCGATTCGTTCGCGATCGCCAAAGTTCGCCAAGTTCGGCGCCGTGCGCGCTTGCACCGGACGCTTGTCCACAGGCGTCACCGCATGGCAGCCAATACAGCTTTTATTGAAAATCGCTTCCCCTTCTTTGGCAACCGGATCGGTGACAACCGGTTTTTTCGCATTTTGCATCTTTTTCACCCAGGCGTCAAATTGGTCGCGCGGCAACGGCCGAACTTTAAAATCCATCAGCGCATGGGACGGACCGCAAAGCTCCGCACATTTGCCGTAAAAGACGCCGCCGGCCTTATCGGTCGCTTTTTGATCAAAAACAAGCCAAAATTGGTTTTTGTTGTCGGTGTTCGTATCCATTTTGCCGCCGACCGCCGGAATCCAGAACGAATGTTTGACATCCGACGCAATCAAGTTGAAATACACTTTTTCATTCGTCGGCACGACCAAATCTTGGCTCGTGATAATGCCGTAATCCGGATATTCAAACTCCCACCAGTATTGGTTGGCGCGAACATTGACGACAACTGTATCCTTATCTCGTTTTTTGTCGTTCATCGCCTTGACATCGGCCAGTTTAAACGTGGTTGATACCGTCGGCACGGCCAAAATGAGCAAGAGGATGATCGGAATGACAGTCCAGATAATTTCCAGTTTATGGCTTCCTTCCACTTGCTTCGGGATTTTATTTTCTTCCCCCTTGCGCCGCCGGAAGCGGATGACAACGTAAACGAAGATGATCGCCACGACGACAATGACGAGCACCATGATCGATGTGCTCAACAACATGAGCGAATACTGCATGTCCGCTACTTCACCGGCGGGCTGGAGCGTCGATAAAAACGGTTTGCCGCAACCGGCGAGCAACAGCGCCATCATCCCGAACAGGGAAAATAAGCGCCAGTTACAGAGCCCCTTGTTCATAGCCTAATCAAACCCCTCTTTCTTTGATGGATAAATGTATATAAATTCTTTCACTAAAGAAAGAATTTTATCTTAATTCACCAAAGCGTCGCGATGATCATCGCCACGAACAAAATCGTCAAGTAATTGAGCGAATAGACGAACATCCACTTCGCCCATTTGATGTCATCTTTCATTTTCAAACCTGCCAATCCCAGCAGCAGCCAGCCGACATTGAGCAGCGTGGCCACGATTAAAAATGGAACGCCAAGCGAGAACAAGTAAAACGGCAACGGCAGCAAACATGCCACCCAAACGATGATTTGCCGCTTCGTCATGGCGAATCCATGGACGACCGGCAGCATCGGGATGCCGGCTGCACGGTATTCTTCGCATCGCTTCATCGCCAACGCCAAAAAGTGCGGCGGCTGCCATAAAAACATGATCAAAAACAAGATGAGCGGAACAATATGAAACTCCGGATCGACCGCCGTCCAGCCGATAACCGGCGGCACCGCGCCGGAAATGCTGCCGACAACGGTGTTGATCGTGTAATGGCGCTTCGTCCAAAGGGTGTATAAAAAGACGTACGTCGCCATACCGATCAATCCAACGACGGCAGCCGTAACCGTTGTCATAAGCAGGCCCATCTCGCCGATTGCGACAAGACCAATCCCAAGCCAAAGCACCCGCCGCGGATCCATCGTCCCGGTGACGGTCGGGCGTGCTTTCGTCCGCTCCATATATTGATCAATGTCGCGGTCAATGTAGTTGTTGATGGCGCATGAACCCGCAATGACAAGCGCTGCTCCAAACAGTGTGAAAAAGACAAGATGCAGGTTCTCCAAAAAGTGTTCCCCAGTAAAATAAAACGCCAGCCACATTCCGGCGAACGTCGTAATCAAATTGGAATTGACGATTCCGATTTTCACAACAGACGACAACTCTCTCCAAACTGCCTTGACGCTCACATGCGAGCGATGCCCGGCATCGGCCGCATCCTGGTGCACCGCTTTCAATTCGGCCATGTCTCCTGTTCCTCCTCGCTGCGCCGCTCCTTGCCCGGCCGGCGCCGTGATGTTGCCTGAAATTCTTTCCAACGCCAAATAGC
This sequence comes from Geobacillus sp. CAMR5420, assembly GCF_000691465.1. Taxonomy (NCBI): domain Bacteria; kingdom Bacillati; phylum Bacillota; class Bacilli; order Caryophanales; family Anoxybacillaceae; genus Geobacillus; species Geobacillus sp. CAMR5420. Next base: position 1,376 of record NZ_JHUS01000029.1, on the reverse strand, counting down.
AAAAACGGGCTGTTTCCTCTTTATATTAAATCACATTTTTTCCTCATCATGTGAACTTTTTTTGAATAATTTGTGTCAAATTTTTGAATCCGTATGCCCCAAACGGTTCATTCGCTTGTCCCATTAATATTTCTAGCAAACTTAATCGACTTATTCAATATGCAAACGTCATTTTGTGTTTCCCGGCGCCATCGTGTAAAATAGACTTGGCTTAGCGACACGGTTGGCTGCAATAAAATCCATCACTTTACTAATATGGACAAAATCACAATTTCTCAATACAAGAAGGTGAAGATTTTGCAACGTTCACTGAAATGGTTTGCCTCGGCAACCACGTTGGCAATGTTGTTTGTTTTAATTGGCGGAGCGCTTGTGACCAAAACCGGCTCCGGCATGGGATGCGGCCGATCATGGCCGCTGTGCAACGGCCAATGGGTGCCGGATCACATTACGCCTGAGCTCATCATCGAGCTGAGCCATCGACTCGTTTCCGGCCTTGCCGGCATCATGGTGCTCATCCTTTCCATCTGGGCATGGAGAGCCATTGGCCATGTGCAGGAGACGAAGTTTTTAGCGGTCATATCGTTTGTCTTTCTCGTCTTGCAAGGGCTGATCGGCGCCGCCGCGGTCGTGTGGGGGCAGTCCGATTTCGTCCTCGCCTTGCATTTCGGCATTTCGCTCATTTCGTTTGCCGCTGTGCTGCTATTGACGCTATTGATTTTTGAAATCGACAAAACGTTTTCCGCCGCTTCGCTTTCGCTTGACGGCAAAATGCGGTTTCATATTTACGGCATCACCATATACTCATACATCGTCGTCTACACCGGAGCGCTCGTGCGCCATACGAACGCCAGCCTCGCTTGTCCGAGCTGGCCGCTTTGCGCGAAAACGCGCCTCCTCCCGGTTCAGTTTCATGAATGGGTGCAGATGGGCCATCGATTGGCCGCTGCTGTCATCATCATTTGGATCGCCGCCGCCGCGATACATGCCGTCCGCCATTACCGCAGGCAGCCGGTCATCTACTACGGATGGCTCATCGCCCTTTTGCTCGTGCTCGCGCAAATGACGACTGGAGCGCTTGTCGTTTTTACGCAGCTGAATTTATACATTGCCTTGGCGCATGCCTTTTTCATTTCCTGCCTGTTCGGTGTGCTCAGCTATTTATTGCTTTTGGCGCTCCGCACCCGCCGCGCGCCGGTAAAAGCCGCCGACCATTCAGCTGGGGAAGCGGCGCCGGCGACGTTGAAATGACGTTCGTCGGTCAGCAAACCAAAAGGGGCTGACCCAAAAGGTTGTCTGTCTTCAAGATAGGCACAACCTATCGTGCAGCAGAAGCAGTCAGCACGTATATAGAGCAATCGAGTAGGAGAGGGTGA